>CAMGSK010000159.1 GCA_946061795.1 uncultured Elusimicrobium sp. | reverse complement strand
AAAAAGTAATTGGGGCATGGGGAAAAGCCCCAATATGATATTTTTTTACTGCGACCTCCGTCAGAAAAAGCAAGAACCTGCGTTTCCGGATATATCCGCCAGACGGAATAAAGTCAAATCACAACACCTTAAATTCCGTCTGTGCCGTTTGTCCGCCGCAAAGGGTTTCCAAGGCAAAAACGCCTTTTTCCAACGGATGCCAAATTTCCTCGCCATGCTCTTCCAGCACGCGCCCGTTCAGCGTCCAGCGGCAAGGCTCTTGCGCGCCTTCCGTCTGAAAATGCAACCGCTGCGCAGAAGCGGGCAGCGCGGGATCATAAACAAACACGTCGCCCTTCACCGGGAAAGTTATTTTCAATTTTCCCTCCGCCCGTTCATGGCGGCCGTCACATGTATGCTCCGGCAAACCGCCGGAAACAAACACTTCCTCCCGCGTATGTGTGCAGGACGGACCGGCCAAAAGACCCGTTTCCTCGCACACGACGGCGGAAAGCACCCCTTCGGGACGGGCAAACTCTCCGCCCGGATATTTGGCGGAAGCATACACCAATACATCATGCAAAATAGGCGCCGCCCCGGAAATGCCGGAAACCTTTTGCATAGAAGAAGCGTCAAAATTGCCCGCCCAAACAGCTGCCGTCAAGCGGGGCGTATAACCAACGGCAAAATTGTCTTTGTAATCTTTGCTGGTGCCCGTTTTGGCCGCTGCGGGAAACGGAAAAGACAGCGGAGAATTAAGCCCGAAAGCGGCGGCGCGTGCGGCATTGTCGGATAAAATGTCCGTAATCACGTAGCTGACGTCTGCTGGCAAAGCGCGGATCTCTTTGGTGCGGCTTTGCAGACGGGGCTCTTGGGCGAACACGACGGGGCGCATTTGGCCCCCGCGCGCCAGCGCGGCGTAAGCGTTGGCCAACTCCAAAAGCGTGACCTCTCCCCCTCCCAACGCCAGACCGAGGCCGTAAAAATCGGAGGGTTTTTGCAGGGAGTCAAAGCCCAAATCATGCAGTAAATTCAGCAAACGCGCCGCGCCGAAACGTTCCGCCGTTTTGACAGCCGGCACATTATAAGAGCAAGCCAGCGCCCTACGCAAAGACACGCCCCCGTGAAAGGTTTCGTCATAATTGCGGGGACGGAACCCCCCCTCAAAAAAAGTATCCTCATCACTCAACACGCTGGCCGCCGTCAATCCCTCCTGCAAACCCAAGGCATAGACGAAAGGCTTCAGCGAAGACCCCGGCTGGCGCAGGGCGGCCGCACCGTCCACTTCCCCGGAATGTTCTTTGTCATAAAAATCGGCCGAGCCCACATATGCCAGCAAGCCGCCCGTGCGGTTATCCAGCACCACAACGGCTGCGTTGGTGACGTGATTGTCGGCCAATTTGGAAAGATGATTTTGCACGGCTTTTTCGGCAAACAGCTGCAGGTCTTTGTCCAGCGTGGTGTAAATCATCCCCGCGGACGGAGCCATGGCTCTGACCAAACGCGTAAAATGCGGGGCGGAAAAAGGCCTCTCCCCCACGGCCAGTCCGGCGGGCTCCTTCATGGCCAAATCGTACGCTTGGCGCGTAATAAATCCGTTTTGAAGCATGGCCCCCAGCACCCGTCCACGGCGCGCCAGCGCGCCTTTTGGGTTTTTTAAGGGATTTAAACGGGCCGGAGACTGTATCAGTCCCGCCAAATACGCCGCCTGCGCCAAGGACAAATCCGCCGCGTCCACACCGAAATAAAAGCGGGACGCCGCCTGCATTCCCTGCGTCAGATTACCGAGCTCCAAGGCGTTGAAATAATCGCGCAGGATTTCCTCTTTGCTTTTCCTGCGCTCCAGTAAAAGCGCATCCCAGGCTTCGGCGGCTTTTCCCCACAAATTCTTAGAACGCGGACGCTGCTGCATCATGAACCAGTGAGAGTATACATTGGTTTCATACACCCAGCGAATATCCTTCTCCGGGATATGCTCCACGTCGGACAGCGCGCTTACGCCCGCATTGTTGACCAGCACGTCAACTCTGCCGAACTTCTCCATAACAGTGTCAAAAACCTTTTTGCAATCGTCAAGGACAGAGATATCTGCCTCAATCGCGAAAGCATTACGGCCCAGGGCGCGAAGCTCCGCCGCGGCAGCTTCGGCCTCATCGCCATGGATATCCACAACCGCGACATCGGAACCGCGCTTGGCAAAGCCCAGGGCAAGGGTCTTCCCGATGCCGTTTGCGCCGCCGGTGACAACAACCTTTGCGTTTTCAAAGTCAGCAAACATATGCGTTTCTCCTTTTTACATCAAAATTACAGGCTTTTATTCCAGGAAGTGCTGATGGCTCAGCACTTCCTTTTTCATTTCTCTGATCAGGGCTGGGGATTGATGCCAGAGGCCAGGCGCTGGATCCTGGGAACGGCTGCCACCTGAGACTCGGGATGGGTGAAGATGTAGAACTTCTCATCCTCAATGGCGGTGAATACGCACTCGCCCACGTACCAGTCGGGAATGCCGCTCATGACGCCGCGCTCGGAACGGACCTGGCCGGCCTTGTACTCCTCAC
>CAMGSK010000158.1 GCA_946061795.1 uncultured Elusimicrobium sp. | reverse complement strand
GCCGGAGTAATCTGCCCGTGCACCGTCTCATCTATCACCATAACCGGCGCCAAACCGCACGCGCCCAGACAGGAAACGCATTCCAGCGTAAAAAGTCCGTCTTCGGTGGTGTCTTGGCCTTCTTTGAGTTTGAGTTTGTCTTTGACGGTGTTAATGACAAAAGAAGAGCCTTTCACGTGGCAGGCCGTGCCGTTGCACACTTTAATGATATGCTTGCCTTTGGGCGTAATGGCGAAATGCGCAAAAAACGTCGCCACGCCGAACACTTTGGCGGGCGAAATTTCCAGCCTGTCGGCGATATGGCGCATCACGTCTTCGGGCAGATAACGGTACAAGTCCTGCACCTTCTGCAGTATGGGGATGAGTTTGGCGGGGTCGTTGCCGTGTTCTTTCAGTATAGCATCGACGGGGGCGAACTTTTCTGTCATGGTATCTCCTGTTTGGATTTACGGCCAAAAAGTTAACGTCTTGTCTGCGTCAAAACCGCACGCGGGGAAGCGTGCGGACACTGCTGAAAAAAATGATGAAACATTTAGGACGGCTTACCCCTATTATAATAAGCGCGGAAAAAACTGTCAACGCGTTTTCCCCGTAAAAAAGGGCTCTCCGCGCGGAGAGCCCTTTTTAAATCAAAAACAAATTACAATTTTATCCACAACGCGATGAAATAACCGCTCATCAGCGCCAGGCCGGCCGGCACCGCCACGCGCGCCCATTCGCGGCTCTTAATGCCCAGCTTTTCCGCGGCGACGATGTTGGGCAAATTGCCCTGCACCAACATACTGCCAAACGCCGCCAGCCCGATTACCATATACGTCAAATTTGCCGTCGTCACGGAAGGCGTCACCTCAATGGCGGCCAGCGTGGCGTTGTCTATAATGACGGAAACGGAATTGGCCCAGAACAAAATTTTGCCGCTCAAATGCGCAATGGTGCTCTGCGCAAAAGGACGCAGCCCCGTGCTGATCAGATTCAAAGCGGCCACAAACAAATAAATATGCCACGTGCGGCGCAGCATGGATTTATAATCTTCTTTATCTTCCCGGATATGCAATTGCACCTGCGTGTTGGCATGGCGCACGGTATAACCCGCGGCCAAAGACATCAACAAAATACCGGGCATAATCCACCAGAAAAAATGCCTCAGCACAAAAAAGAAATCCGCCTGGTGCGGCCCGGAAGCCAGCTCGTTGTAAATGACCAGCCCCAGCGGCTCGGCCAACGGAAGCAAAACGGCCCCCAGCCCGATGGCGTAGCAGGCATAGACGGTCACTTTTACCGTTTGTTCCCGCTCCAAATTCACCACCTGCAGGACCTCCGCCAACACCAGCGCCGCCACCGTCACGCTGAACACGCTGCTGGTCATGCCCAGCAAAAACACCAGTACGGCAAAGCTGTATCTGGGCTCCAGATAACGGAACAAAATAAACAAAATACGAAAAATATAGCGCGAATAATAATTGAAAATCACGCTGACCACCAACACGATAAACGCCACATTGACCGGGGCGTTGAGCGTCTGGTACACGAATTTTGCGCTCCAGTCCCCGCTGATGCTCACCGCCGCCGCGCCCACGGCCAGCAAAAACAGTTCCAAATGGTTTTCCACCCATTTGGACGCCAGAGGCCACACCAAAAGGTTCAGCACCACAATTCCCAGCAAGATTTTGGTCAGCAAAGAAATTTCCATATTCCCATTTTACTAAATCGGCCGCCGCTTCCGCCCTGGGAAATTATGTTATTTTCTTCCCAAACGCCGAACTAATGCATTTTACGGGCTTTTCAACAAGCCGCGCGTTTTTGATAAAATGTATGGGCAGAAACAAAGCCGTACGCCACGGGCGTCGGCAATACAAAGGAGGATGTTATGAAAAAACTCGTACTGTTGGTCGCCGCCGTTTTTGCGCTGACCGGCGCCGCCTTCGCCGCGGACGCTTGCACCTGCGCAAAGGGGGATGCGGTTTGCGCCAACGAATGCGCCAAAAACGCAGTCAAAAACGCCAAGAAACAATGGAAAGAAGCCAAAGAAAGCAAAAAAGTTTCTTCTGAAGCGGACAAAAAAGCCGCCAAAGAAAAAGTAGCCGCCGTTAAAAAACAATACAAACAAGCGGAAGCCAATTCCAAAGTAAACGCCGAAGCTAAAAAAGAAGCCGTCAAAGCGGACTTAGCCAAAGCCAAAGCAAACGCCAAAGCGCAAAGCAAAGCCAACAAGGCCAAAGCCGAAGCCAATAAAAAAGCCGCCAAAGAAAAATCCGAGGCCAACAAAAAAGCGGCCAAAGCCAAAAAAGAACAAATGAAACAAAAAGCCAAACAGGCGAAAAAAGACGCCAAGGCCGAATTGAAAGAGTGGAAAGAACTCGCCAAATAACTTTTTAGGCGAAAAAACAGCCCCGGGCATTTCCGCCCGGGGCGTTTTTATGCAACATCAAAACTTAAGAAGCCCATCCGATAGAGCGCAAATATTGACAGGCGTCCGCACCCACTTTGCCTTTGCTGGGGCCAAAGTTAATGGGTACACAGTAATTGGTGCACTTCCCTCCCGTAAGATTTGACTG
>CAMGSK010000157.1 GCA_946061795.1 uncultured Elusimicrobium sp. | reverse complement strand
AAATTTTTCTGACGCATGATGAAACCACCCAACGCGCGCGTCTGCTGCGGCGCGAAGGGAAAGAAAAACTGCCGGTTTTTTTGGAAAAGTGGATTCCGGAAGAAGAGCGGTATTTTGCAGCTTGTGACGTCCGGTCCCGCGCCGATGCGGCGTTTGACACGTCGGATTGGTGGTAAATAACCCTAGCCCGTCTTCCGGCTTTCGCGGCCTTCTCCGGCTTTATTTTTGGCGCGTCTTAAGCAGTTCTTCCAAAATCTCCGCCGCACCGCCCGCTATTTCGGCGCACGGCCGTTTTTTGTAATAGGTTTGTGTTCGGGGCTCTGGGGCGGGGCCTTGCGGACCGGGAAGACCCAAAATTTCCCGGCATACGACGGAGCCGTTTTGGGCTTTGAATTTGGCCGCCAATTCCTGCACCAGTGCGTAATGGGCCGTTTTGGCCTGTACGTCCCGGGGATTTTCCGGACCGTATTTCAGTCCCGCCGCCAACAAAAGGCCGCTGAACGCTCCGCAGGTTTCACGCAGCCGTCCCATACCTCCACCGAAGGAAGAAGCCATTTTGACGGCGGTGGTTTCGTCCAATCCCAGTTCATCCTTAAAGGCGCACAGCACCGCCTGGGAGCAGGAATACCCGCTTTTAAACAGTTTTTCCGCCAATTCTTTTTTGGTCATACGGTTATTATAGGATTTTTCCTTTCCGGCCGTCTCCGGGCGCGCAAAGTGATACAATAAACGTATGAAAGCGATTATTATTACGATTGGCGACGAGATTTTACTCGGCCAGATTTTAGACACCAACTCCCGTTTTGCCGCGCGCGAATTGGCGCGGCTGGGAGTGGAAACCCTGCGAATGGAAAGCGTTTCCGACGAACCGAAAGAAATCCGCCGCGCCGCGGACGCGGCATTGAAAGAAGCGGATTTGGTGATAGTGACGGGCGGCCTGGGGCCAACGAAAGATGATTTGACTAAAAAAACATTGGCCGATTATTTCGGCACGCGGCTGGTGTTTCACGAACAGGCGTACCGCTGGGTGGAGGAATTCCTTTCCTATTATCCTCAGGGAAGCATGAACGAGTATAACCGCGGGCAGGCCATGCTGCCCGAAAATTGCGTGGTTTTACACAACAGGAAAGGCACCGCCGCAGGAATGTGGTTTGAGCGGGAAGGCAAAGTGTTGGTCTCTCTGCCGGGGGTGCCGTTTGAAGCGGAACATTTGATAAAAGACGAAGTGATTCCCCTGGTGGAAAAACGCTTGGGCGGCGATTTGGTCCGTTATAAAATGCTGACGGTGTTTGACGTGCCGGAAGCGGAGCTGGCCCTAAGTCTGCGCGGTTATGAGGCCACTCTGCCGCAGGGGCTGGGGCTGGCCTATTTGCCCTCCCCCGGATATGTGCGTTTGCGTCTGACGTCCAAAGGAGCGGCGGAGACGCTGGAGAAATTTTGGGCGGAATTAAAGAAAGCCTTAGACGGACGAAGATATACGGAATCGGAGCAGGGCGCGCCGGAAGCGGACTTCGTCCGAAAGCTGGTGTCCTGCGGGGTGCGCGTGGCAACGGCGGAAAGCTGTACGGGGGGAAATATTGCGCGGCTGATTACGTCCGTGCCGGGGGCGTCCGGTTATTTTTTGGGCGGCGTGGTGGCATACGCCAATGAAGTAAAAATCAACGCATTGGGCGTCCGCGCCGAAGATTTGCAAAGATACGGTGCGGTCAGCGAAGCGGTGGCGAAACAAATGGCCGCCGGCGTGCGGAAACTGACCGGGGCCGATTATGCCGTTTCCACCACGGGCGTGGCCGGGCCGGACGGCGGAACGAAAGAGAAGCCCGTGGGCACGGTGTGGATAGGCGTGGCCGGGCCGCAGGGAGCGTTTGCACGGGAATTTCACTTTTCCGCCACGCGCGAACGCAACGTGGCCAAAGCCTCCGCCAAAGCATTGGAATTGCTGTTGGAAGCGGCTTCTTCCGCGCGGAAATCTTAAGCGCAAGCCGGGCCGCGGCAGTTTGTCCGCTTTCTTATTGGCTTGTATTCCCACTGGTGACTTGAGGGATGTCTATTTTCCTTCCCGCAAGGGACCGCCTCTTGACGCGTTTTTTTTTTTTGATAAATTTTGGCTATGAACAAAATTTATCAAAAATCATTCCCCAGCGAAAAAAACGCCGGATTTACGCTGATAGAACTGCTGGTGGTCGTTTTAATCATCGGTATTCTGTCATCGGTTGCGCTGCCGCAATACCAGAAAGCGGTTCTAAAATCCAAGTCTCTTCAGCTGCAGACTGCCGTCAACGTTTTTGGCAAAGCAGCGCAAAGTTATGCGTTGGCCAATGGCCAGTGGCCAGAAAATTTTGACGGATTAGATATTGATTTCCCTCTCGTTTCCAGTGCCGGTACGGTTTGCGGTTTGGCCGTAGGAAATGGAAATACTCTTAAACGTGGGCGGGATTATGCCTTAGTTATTGGAAAATCCAATTTATGGAATGATGTCTTTGGTTTGTTTGTTTCGGGCAGGTATCCGTGTGCCGGCTTTGCATATTTAAAACATACGTCTGAAGATGGAACGGTCTTATATTGCGTGGAG
>CAMGSK010000156.1 GCA_946061795.1 uncultured Elusimicrobium sp. | reverse complement strand
GAACGCAAATTGAAGAATTTATTGAGACCGCCGTAAAAGGGCTGGACGCGAATCCGGCCGCACTGCGCGAAAAAATTCTTCCGCTTTTAAAAGCCGACACCACCGCTTCGGAGGCGCTGAAACACCTTATGTCCTTGGCCGTCAGCCTAACCTCGGCCCAAACGCCGGATTGGAAATACGCCGCCGGACGGCTGAAAATGTTGGATATTTACCGACAATGTGCCAAAAAACCGCTTTACGATTATCCCAAAACATTGGAAGAAAACGTGCTCCGCGGCGTTTATACGCCCGACATTCCCGCCAAATATTCCAAAGAGGAGATACAAGAAGCCTCTTCGTGGATAAACCCGGACTGGGATATGGATTACGACTACGCCGGGGCAAACTTGCTGGCTAAACGCTATTTGTGCGAATATCAGGACAAACACGCCGAACTGCCGCAAGACATGTTTTTGACTATTGCGCTGTTGATTCATCAGGACGCGCCCAAAGACAAACGCATGGCGCGGGTAAAGGAAGCATATGAACTGCTCGCCAAACGCAAAATTTCCCTCGGCACGCCGCTTTTGATGAATTTGCGCCGGCCTCAAGGCAATTTAAGCTCCTGTTTTATTGCCGTTATGGACGACAGCCGCGACAGTATTTTCTACGTCATAGACCAAATCTCCGCCATTTCCAAATTCGGCGGCGGCGTGGGGTGCAATCTTTCCCGAGTGCGCTGCAAAGGGGCGCGTATTAAAGGAGTCAAAAACGCCTCCGGCGGCGTCATCCCCTGGATACGCATTATCAACGACACCGCCGTAGCCGTCAACCAACAGGGCAAACGCAAAGGCGCGGTCACCGTATCTTTGGACATTTGGCATTTGGACATTGAAGACTTTTTGGAACTGCGCACCGAAAACGGCGACCAGCGCATGAAAGCTTATGACGTGTTCCCTCAGGTAGTTATCCCGGACGCGTTTATGCGCCGCATGCTCAGCAATCAGGACTGGCTGCTTTTTGACCCCAGCGAAGCCCGGCGGCTCTACGGAAAAGAAGCGGCGGAATTGTGGGGAGCCGATTTTGACGCTTTTTACGAAAAAATATACGCCGACGCCAAAGCGGGCAGGCTGGAACTGTTTAAGTTCGTATCCGCCAAAGAGCTCATGAAAAAAATCATGCGCAGCCAAATTGAAACCGGCATGCCGTATCTGGCGTTTAAAGACACCCTGAACCGCTACAACCCCAACAAACACGACGGACTGATTGTGGGCACCAATCTGTGCACCGAATCTCACAGCAACGTGCGCCCCACCCGGCTGGGAGAGCGAAAAATCGTAAACGGGAAAATCGTGACAGAAGCGGAAGGGGGGCTGATTCACGTTTGCAATCTGATTTCCGTCAATTTGGCCAACATAGACGGCGACGAAGAATTGGAACAGGCCTGCCGCGCCTCCGTGCGCTTCTTGGACAACGCCATTGACCTCACCGACGTACCTGTGCCGGAAGGAATGCTGCACAACCGCCGCTACCGCACCATCGGCGTGGGGGCCATGGGCCTGGCCGACTGGCTGGCCAAACGGGGAATTACCTATATGAAATCGGCCGAATACGTGGATGAATTGTTTGAAAAATTCGCCGCGTACTGCACGCTGCAATCGGTGGAACTGGCCGGAGAAAAAGGAACATTTGAAGCCTACGAGGGCTCCGACTGGAGTAAAGGTATCGTATTGGGCAAAGAACGGGCTTGGTTTGAACAAAACGCCAAACTGAAAAAGGAATGGGCCGCCGTGTTTGACGGACTGAAAAAGCACGGCATACGCAACAGCCAAATCACCGCCGTCGCGCCCAACACCAGCTCATCGCTGCTGCAAGGGTGCACCGCGTCGGTGCTGCCGGTGTACAGCAAGTTTTTTGTGGAAACCCACGGCAAAGGCAGCGTACCCAACTGTCCTCCGTTTATCAAAGAAAAATTTTGGACGTACCAAGAAAACAAAAACATCCCGCAGACCGTCGTCATAGACGTGCTCGCGCGGGCGAACAAATGGATAGACACCGGCGTTTCCATTGAGCTGGTGTACAACCTCAACCTCGGCGTACGCGCCAAAGACATGTATGACACCATTGTACAGGCGTGGCAAAAGGACATTAAAACCCTTTATTACACGCGCACCATTCAAAAGGACGGCAGCTCCGCGGAAAAAACCGAATGCGTCAGCTGCGCGGGATAAACCATGAAAGAAAAAAGACTGTTTAATATTTTTGGAGACGACTCCATCCAACACCGCCGCGTAGTGGGCGGAAACGTGACGAACCTGTTCAATCTCAACAACGTCAAATACACGTGGGCCAACAAACTCTACCGCGTCATGATGGAAAACTTCTGGATACCGGAAAAAGTGTCCTTGTTTGACGACAAACGCGCCTACGGAGAGCTGACGGAGGCGGAGCGCAAAGCTTATGACGGCATTTTGTCTTTCTTGGTGTTTTTGGACAGCATACAAACCAACAATCTCCCCCACATCAGCGACTATATCACCGCGCCGGAGCTGAATCTGATTCTGGCCCTGCAAACCTATCAGGAAGCCGTGCATTCCCAAAACTACGCCTAGGTTATAGAAAGCGTCATCTGCA
>CAMGSK010000155.1 GCA_946061795.1 uncultured Elusimicrobium sp. | reverse complement strand
AAAAAAAGGCCGAGATGTCTTTGGGCGTCGGCGCGAGCTATTCTTTTAATAAAGATACGCAGGATGCGCGCTTTTCCAACATCGGCCTGGCCGGTACGGCGCAAGTGTTGTGGGATGTGAGCGATCACTTCGCCTTGGGCGCCGATTATATGCTTCTTACTCCGCACAGCCGCAACAATCACCGCGGCGGTGATTATAAATATGAAAAACTCCGCCTCAACGGCGTGGCTTTGGCCGTTAAATACACCATCAACGCCTGGGACAGCCTGAGCGTATACGTTCCTATGGGCGTAGGTATGGCCAATGTCCGCATGAAAGGCTACGGCACCCGCGGCGGCGAATATACCGCTCAAAGCTCCGATAAATGGGGGCTGGATTTGTTTGCCGGTTTAGGGCTGCAGTATAACCTGACCGAAGATTTGTTCATGGGTCTGGAATACCGTTATACGGCGGCGTTCGTCAAATCTGACGATTTGAACCGCTACTACGGCAAAGACAGCTATTTGCGGTTCCACAGCGCGTTCCTGCGCGTGGGTACCCGCTTCTAGTTCTTCATCCCGCAACGGGAAAAGGGCGGCTCTTAGGGGCCGCCCTTTTTGTGCGCAAAAAACCGCTTTTATAAGACGTTTTTTGCCGGAACAAAGCCGCAGGATATATATTGTTTTCCGAGGGAAAAAGAGTATGTTCTGGTACGTAAAATATGTTATTTTGAATGATAAAAACAAGTGATATTCATCAGCCCCGCCGGTTTTATACAATAAGGCCGGAACGATATGTTTTGCCGGGGGATGAAGGTGAGAAGAGTAGGGATTATTCTGTGTCTGTGGGGGACACTTTTGTTTCCTTGCGGGGTTTTGTGCGCCCAAAACTATCATGTTTACCGTCCCGTTCCCCGGAGCGTGAAAGAGCCGCCCGGTGCTTCCCGTTTCCCAAAATTGGAACCCTTTATCTTCGGCATACTGTCCGGCAGCGGTCTGGAGGATGCAGACGGAAACCGTCCCGTCCCCGTTTTATACGGAGGCCGTGCGGGCATTTCCGTGATTCTGTCTCCTTATATTACATTGAGCGCGGAGGGAACGGCGTTAACGGGGAGCGGAAATGCGGGGCTTTTCCCCGTGCATATGAAAAAACGGGGGGCGGCTTTTATTTATAAAGGGACCTTGTCTCCATCTACGGAACCTCAATTTTATTGGCTGGCGGGCGTGGGGATGATGCATACTCGGGCCAGCGTGGGCGGCGTGCGTATGGGGAATGTGGATTGGAAAGGACTTTGGTGGACGGCGGGTGCGGGGGTGCAATGGGAGCTTTTTGAACCTTGCCGGTTAACGGCGGAATATCGGTTAAATTATGAGCCTTCTCCTTCCCAAAGTTATGTTTTAACAGGCGTCAAATGGCGGCATGAGTTTTCTGCCGGATTCAGCTGGACGTTTTGACGTCTGCTCTTGTCGGCTCGTTCGTATTTTGGGTAGCAGAAAAAAGGGAGATACCAGTTTTGGCTCATCCCAAAACTCATATCTCCCCGTTCCCCCATTTATCCCCTGGTCAACGGCCGTTCTCGTTCGGCCGTGTTAAAACGAATAAACCCGCTTAGCTTCAACTTCCACAAATACATCTTAGCGTTTTTACATTTTCCCCGGCAAGCTGAAAAAGTGATTAGATTGGCAGGGGCTTCCGACGGAAGGCCTAATACATAAGTTTTCTGGGTATGAAAATATAAGCAAGCGGACGGAGCCCTTGTCCCTTTTTCGGATATGTTTTTAAACATTTTCATGGCTGGCGTTTAACTACAAAGAAGAAGTTCCTCTTTTGTTGTTTATCCCGCCTTTTAGCCCGTCTATAAAATCCGTTTCGTGCGGGAATACGCATTTTATTGTTTGAACGGAGTGAGTTGTAAAATGCGCCGCACGGAACGGATTTTATGGGCATTCGGCGGGCAGTCTTTTTGATTACTTTTTCTGCTGTCAGAAAAAGTAAGAAAATAAGTTTTCTTATTGATACTTTTCTCCAGGGCAGAAAAGTATCCAAAAGGCCCCCGCGTCCGCAGCGTATAAAAATGATTTTTATGAAGCGTTTCTTTTAACTTGCCCCAAAGGGCTTCAAACAAAAAGAAACGTGATTCTTCAAAAAATCATTTTTACAGACACGCTGATGGACGCTGGTTAACAACTAAAAGGAGGACCCTCTTCTTATTGTTTTCCCCACCGTATGGTCATATCTGCCTACCTCAACTTATCTGTTACTTACCTCTATCATCTTATCAAGGGTTTCAAGTGCTTTCTTTGAATCTATTATTTCTCCCGCAAGAGTAATGCCTGCCTCAAGACTATCTGCCTTTCCTCCTATATACAATGCGGCACCAGCATTCATTAAAACAGCATTTCTCTTATGCCCCTTTTGTCCGCCTAAAATATCACGTACTATCTTAGCATTTTCCTTGGGATTTCCGCCCTTAAGGTCTTCCTTATTACAACGTTCTAATCCGAACTGCTCAGGAGTGATAACATATGACTTAAACCATCCGTCCCTTATTTCACATACCTTAGTCGGTGCACTCAAAGATATCTCATCTAATTTATCCTTACCATAAACAACCATTCCTCTTTTTACTCCAAGGCTTAC
>CAMGSK010000154.1 GCA_946061795.1 uncultured Elusimicrobium sp. | reverse complement strand
GCTCTGGTCTTCCGCTCTTCTCGTCAACCTTCTTCTCATCAACAGCATCTGCCCATGGCTTAGCACCTGCCGGGCTGTACGCACGCAAAAAACCGCCGCCAGAAAAACGACCAGAATGAAAACGGATAAAACAATCCACAGGATATAATGCATAGGTCCATTTTATAAAATATTTCTTTTATTTCGCCAAAACGCGTTTAAAGGCCAAGGGCAGCCGGTCCGCCACGTCAGAAGCCAGCACGCATCGGTCCGTTAAATCTTCGGCGGCCAAATCCCCGCACAAGCCGTGCAAATACACGCCCGCGCACGCCGCGCGCAACGCCGTTTGCAGTGTAAATCCGCCGGACTGGCCCAACTGTGCCCACAGCCCCGCAATGATTCCGCCCAGCGTATCTCCGCTGCCGGCTTTGGCCAAAGCGGGACCTCCCGTCGTATTTTCGTACACTAGGAGGCCGTCGGAAATTACAGTATGAAAACCTTTCAGCACGCTGACGCCGCCTGTTTTTGCACTCAGCTCCCGCGCATATTGTGCGCGCACGGAGGGGTCTTGAGATTTCGGTTTTTGCAGAAGCCGCTCCATCTCCCCGGGATGCGGCGTGCATATCAACGGAAAACGCCCGGAAATGATTTCCGGCCAGCCGGGCTCCCCGGCCAACGCGTTTAATGCGTCCGCATCCAGTACGGCGGGCGTCTGATTTTTATGAAGAAAAGGCAGGATAAAAGATGAATCCGACAATCCGGGGCCGATTAAAATGACGGAAGGATGGAACTCTTGAATAAAGCGCAGCAAAACCGGCACGCAGCGGGAGGAAAGCACGCCGTCTTTCTCCGGCAGAGGGACCGTCAGCGCTTCCGGCAAAGCCGCAACCGCCGAACATTGGCGGGACTTGGGCAAAGCCCACGCCACCAACCCCGCCCCCGCCCTGAGTGCGGCCCGGGCGGACAAAACCCCCGCTCCGGCCATTTTCTCCGACCCGGCCACCGTCAAAACGCGCCCGAACGAACCCTTATGGGCCTCAAGCGGGCGCGGCGGCAAAAAAGATTTTACCAAACGGCGGGTCAGGCGCACAGGCCCTCCTATTCCACCGTCACGCTTTTGGCCAAATTGCGCGGCTGGTCAATATCGCGGCCCAGGCGTTTGGCGATCCAATACGCCAGAAACTGCAGGGCCGTCACATCCAGCACCGGCTGCAAATATTCGCTGGCCTGCGGCACGACGATTTGGCTGTCCGTCACAGAGGAGGCTTCTTCTTTTCCTTCCGGCGTGGTGACGGCCACGACAAACGCTCCCCGTGCGCGGCATTCCTGACAGGCGGAAAGCAATTTGTCAAACAAATGGTTTTTCGGCATCAGCACGATAACGGGCGTGCCTTTGTCTATAACGGAAATCGGCCCGTGTTTAATTTCTCCCGCCGCAAACCCTTCGGCCGAAGAATACGAAATTTCTTTCAGTTTCAACGCCCCTTCCAGCGCAATGGGATAATCCACGTTGCGCCCCAAGAAGATAAACCGGTCGGATTTATAGATTTTTTTGCTCAGATGCCGCACGTCATATTCTATTTTCAGAGCGTCCGTCATGGCTTTGGGCACGGCCATCAGTTCTTTATATAAAGCGTTAAACGCGCTCTGGCTGATATTGCCCGACGCATGCCCCAAGAAAATGGCCAGAGCATACAAAGAAATGATTTGGCTGGTAAACGCTTTGGTGGAAGCCACGCTGATTTCCGGTCCGCAATGCGTAAAAAACACGCTGTTGCAGGCGCGGGTTAAGCTGGAACCCAGCACGTTGCAAATGGCCAAGCGTTTAAAACCCAATTCTTTGGCTTTCTTCATCGCGCCCAGCGTATCGGCCGTTTCCCCGGACTGGCTGACGGCGATGCACAGCGTATCTTTGGCCGGAGGAATGGTGCGGTATTTAAATTCGCTGGCCAAATCCACCGACGCCGTCACTCCGGCGAAATTTTCCAAATAATATTTTCCCACCAAGGCTGCGTGATAGGCCGTGCCGCACGCCACCAAATACACGTTGCGGATTTTGCGCAAATCTTCCGTTTTCAACCCCAAAATACGCGCAAAATCTTCCCGCGCGGTGCGCAGCGTATCTTCCAACGCCTGCGGCTGCTCATAGATTTCTTTGAGCATAAAATGCGGGTATCCGCCTTTTTCGGCGGTTTTTTGGTCCCAGGAAATTTTGACGGGTTTGGCTTTCGTTTCCAAGCCGTCCATTCCGTAAAGCTTCACGCCCCCGGGAGTCAAAACGACGGTCTGCCCGTCTTCCAAAAAGAGCACTTTGTTGGTGTATTTCAGAAAAGCGGGCACGTCAGACGCCAGAAAATTTTCTCCCGCGCCGACGCCCACCACCAACGGGCTTTGGTTTTTTACGCCGATAATCTGCCCCGGCGTTTTGGCCCACATCACGCCGTAGGCAAACGCGCCCTGCAGTTCCGCGCTGGTTTTCATGACAGCTTGAAAGAGGCGCTCTTCGTTGCTTTGCGCAGATACGTGTTTTAAATTTTCTTCAATCAAATGAGCGATGACTTCCGTGTCGGTTTGACTGGCGAACTTGTGGCCCAACGCGCGGAGTTTTTCTTTTAAAGGAAGATAATTTTCAATAATGCCGTTGTGCACCACC
>CAMGSK010000153.1 GCA_946061795.1 uncultured Elusimicrobium sp. | reverse complement strand
TGCGGCTTGGCGGCGGGAGAAACCGGGGCCGCTTGCGCCGCCGGTTTAGGCTGTACAACGGGAGCCGGCCGGACTTGAGGCTGCGGCAAAGGCTCTTGACGGGCCGGAGCAGGTTTTACTTCCGGCTTCGGTGTTTGGCGCGCGGCAGCCTGTTCCGCTTGCGGGGCCTTTTCTGGCGCGGGGACTTCTTCCGTCGTTTTGGTTTCCGCCTTGGCGGCGGGTTTTTTGGCCGTCGTTTTTTTGGCAGAGGTTTTTCTCGTCGTCGTTTTTTTGACGGCGGTTTTCTTCGCCGCGCCGTCTGTTTTTTTGGCCGTCGTTTTTTTTGCGGCGGTTTTCTTTGCCGTCGTTTTTTTCTTCGGTTCGGAGGATTTCTCTTCGTTAGTCGTTTTCTTGGTTGTCATCCGCGTCCTCCTGGCCGTCGGCTTGTTGGTTTAAATAGGCTTTGGCGCTTTCAATAATTTTAGCGGCCGTTTTTTCTCCGATGCCTTGCAGGGCGGCCAAGTGTTCCGGTTCCACGGAGGCTACTTTTTCCACGGACGTATAGCCCGCTTTCTGCAGGATTTCGGCGGTTTTGGGACCGATGCCCTCAATGTCGGCCAGCACGTTTTGCGCGGCCGCGGCGGCCTCTTCGGCTTCTTTGGCCTTCTGGCTTTCGCTCTTAACTTCCAATTCCCATCCGGTCAGGCGGCTGGCCAGCTTGATATTTTGCCAGTCTTTGCCGATGGCGATGGGCAGCTGGTCGTCCGGGACGATGATGAGGGCTTTTTTCTCCGTCATGCTGAGGATTTTGACGAAGTTTGCCTTGGCCGGCGCGATGGCGTTGGCGATGACGGAGGTGATTTCATCGGAGTAATTAATCAAATCAATGCGTTCGCCGGACAGCTCGTTCATGACCGCGCGGATGCGGATGCCGCGCATGCCCACGCAGGTGCCGATGGGGTCGATTTTGTGGTCAATGCTGGAGACCATGACTTTGGCGCGGAAGCCCGGGTCGCGCTGGATGGCTTTGATTTCCACGATGCCTTCACTGATTTCGGGCACTTCCACCTTGAAAAGTTCTTCCATAAACTTGCCATTGGCGCGGGAAAGAATGACGTAAGGTCCGCGCTGGCCTTTGTCCATTTTAAAGGCGGCGGATTTATAGCGGGACAGCACCGGGTCGTCCCCGATGTTTGCCAAGTCCGTTTGGTTGAGCACTTTGGCGATAATGGCTTTGACGCGCGAGCCGTTGGTGTAGCGTTCTTTTTTAATCTGTTCGCAATACGGCAAAATGGCTTCCACTTTGCCCAGGTCCACGATTAAATCCCGGTCGGAAAAGCGGCGCACGGAGCCGGTGACGACTTCGCCTTCGCGGGGTTTAAATTCTTTGTAAAAGTTGTCGCGTTCAATGCCGCGCACTTTTTGGATGAGCACCTGTTTGGCGATTTGCGCCGCAATGCGGGAGAAGTCTTCCACGTCTTGGGTCAGCGTGACGACGTCGCCGGCTTTGGGGGCGCTTAAGTATTTTTTGGCGGTTTCCACGTCAATTTCCGTTTCCGGGTTGGTGACTACGTCCACCACGTTGAGCGTTTGAAACGCTTGTATCGTGCCGTTCTGCACGTCAATTTTGGCGCTGATTTGGGCCGTTTTTCCCAAGTTTTTGCGCAAAGCGGACACCAAAGCGTCCTCAATGGTTTTCAAGATGTCTTCTCTCTTGATGTTTTTTTCTCTCTCCAGCCCTTCCAGAGCCAAGAGCAAATCTTTAGCGGTTCCTTCCATTTTGTTTGTTCTCCTTATATATATGCGCCCGCGCGCGGCGGGTGCGGGGGATGTTTAAAATTCAAGTACGGGGTCCAGATTGGCTTTTTTGATATTGTCGTACTTAAAATTAAAGCGGTTCAGTCCGTCTTCCAGCACAAAGCCGTCCTCGTCCGCCGAAGCGATGGTGCCCGTAAAAAAGCCGCGTCCTTCCAGCGGAGTTTTAAGCACGATGCGTACGCGCTCGTTAATGAATTTTTTGAAATGTTCGGGTTTTTTCAGCGCGCGTTTGACGCCCGGGGAAGACACTTCCAAAATATAAGCTCCGTCAATGAGGTTTTCCATTTCCAGTATGGAGTCTATTTTGTCGGTCAGTTCGGCGCAGTCGTCAAGCGTCACGCCGCCCTCTTTATCTACAAAGAATTGCAAAAGTTTCTTGCGGCCCTGGTTTTGTATCACCAGATCCACCAGTTCCACATTCTGTCCTTGCAGCGCGTTTGCGACGGTTTGTTCTATGGTTTTGGGATCTTTCATAAGCCACCTGCCTGTTTATGTAAAAAGCGACTTGTTGCCAAGTCGCTTTTACGGATACTTTATCTTAACATTATATAGAAGAGTATGTCAAATTCATCTAATTAGTTTTTGGCGTTGCGCGGGGAAAAGCCATTTTTTAATATAACTGTGTAGTTTAATTCAACAACGGCAGTATTTTAGGGGGAAAACATGAAAAAAATGACGTTTGCGGTCTCCGCCTTGTTGTTTTTGGCCGGCGCCGCTTTTGCCGCGCAACCCGCGGCCAAAACTACGGCCGCTCCGGCCAGACCGGCGCAGCCCCGCATGGTGCAAACCGACACCACTACCGTATATGACGTGTCCACCAAAGACAAAACCGGCACGACTTCTTACGGCGTAG
>CAMGSK010000152.1 GCA_946061795.1 uncultured Elusimicrobium sp. | reverse complement strand
GAACCGCCGTTAAGCACGCAAACATCAGCCCGCAAGGCTTTAGTTTGCTGGTCCCACTGCGCTTTACTTCTTCTTAAAAAATCTTTTTTTTCCACCCCGCGCATTTTGGCCCGGGCCAAAAGCGTTTTTTCCGGCGCGGCGACGCACAGCGCCAAATCAAACTTGTCTTCCCACCCTGCCTCAAACAAAAGAGGAACCTCCACCACGCGCACAGGGCTTTTATCTTTCTTGAGCCGCAGGGAGATTTCTTGCCCGATAAGCGGATGAAGCAGCTCTTCCAGCGCTTTGCGCGCTTCCCCGTCAGAAAACGCCCGGGCGGCCACCTCTTTGGGCTCGGCAGAGCCGAAAAGCCGCTCTATTTGCCGGCGCACCGAAGGCCGCGCGGAAATTTCCCGAGCCAGCTCGTCGCAAGAGAGCGTAAACGCGCCGCATTTTGCAAAAGCGGCCAACGCCGCACTCTTGCCGCAAAGCATGCCGCCGCTGAGTCCTAAAGTCAATTGACGGGAACGGGTAAAATTCATGGCCGGTTATAATGTCAGTTTTTTCAATTCGTACCAGTTGGGCCCCGCTTTGGCGCTGGCCAAAAGCGGTACGCGCAGTTTGACGGCGTCTTGCATCTGCGTTTTAATGGACGCGGCGTACGCGTTCAAATCCTTCTCCGGCACTTCAAAAATCAATTCGTCATGCACCTGCATGATCATTTGCACGGGCGTGTTTCGCAAAGCGGCGGACACGTCCACCATGGCTTTTTTGATAATGTCGGCCGAGCCGCCCTGTACAATAGTGTTAATGGCGGCGCGCTGGGCAAAAGACGCCATGCTCCCCACTCCCATGTTAAACTCCGGCAAATACCGCACGTGCCCGAACATGGTTTTGACAAATCCGTTTTGACGGGCTTTGGCGATGTTTTCGTCTATCCAGCGGCGGACGCCTTGAAAATTGCGGAAATAATTGTCGATGTATTCTTTAGCTTCGCGCATGGATATGTTCAGCGCCTGAGAGAGCCCCAGCGGGCCTTGTCCATAAATAATACCAAAATTGACCGCTTTTGCGCCAGAGCGCATTTGCTCCGTCACCATCAGCGGCATCACGCCGAAAATCTGCGCCGCCGTCTGCGTATGAATGTCCCCCCCGTCCAAAAACGCCTGCACCAGCGCGGGATCGTTGCTTTCATGGGCCAGCACGCGCAAATCAATTTGGGAGTAGTCCACGCTCAGCAACATTTTCCCTTCTCCGGCGCAGAAGGCGCGGCGCAGCTGGCGGCCCTTTTCCGTGCGGACAGGAATATTTTGTAAATTGGGGGCGGAACTGGAGAGGCGGCCCGTCACGGTACCCGTCTGGTCCAGACATGAATGCACGCGTTCTTCGTCGTCGGCCATCAAAAGCAAATTATCCACGTACGTACTTTTGAGTTTGGCGTTGGAACGGTAGTCCAAAATCTGCTGCGCCACGGGATGAAGCGGGGCGATTTGCGCCAAAACTTCTTCGTCCGTGGAATAACCCGTCTTCGTTTTTTTGACGGGAGGAATATGCAGCTGCTCAAACAAAAGCTGTCCCAGCTGGCGGGTGGAATTGACGTTAACGGGAGCACCGGCCGTGGCGTCAATCTGCGCTTGCAGTTCTTCCATTTCTTTTTCCAGCAAAATTTTAAAGCTTTCCAGCCAGGCGCAATCCACTTTCATGCCCGTAAATTCCATATCCGCCAGCACGCTCATCAGCGGCAGTTCCAGCGTGCGGTAAAGCTCCAGCACGCCTTTACCGCTCATATCCCGTTCCAGTTCGGCGCGCAGTTTAAACATATATGCATTATAAAGAGGCAGACGCAGAGACAGGTCCTCTTGGTTGACCAAAGCGGAGAAATAATGGGCAATGGCCCCGGCGGGGCTTAAATCGCCCGACGGGTCCAGCAAATAACGGGCCAAACGTCCGTCAAAACAGGAAATTCTCTCTCCTTCCAAGTCAATATTAAGTTCCCGCAGGGTAAATTTCAAATCATATCCCAGCTTGAGGACGGAAGGATTAAACACGATTTTTTTTATTGCGTCTCTTTCCCAGGGCGCTATATCCGCCAAGGGAAGAAGGGCATACTCTTTTTCCGAAACGGAAAACAAAAACTGTTCGTCTTCGCTGTACAAAAACACTTCTTTGGCGCCGGCGGCTTTCTCCAACACCTCTTTTAAAGGCAGGGAAGCGGCCGCTTCGGAGAAAAATTCCGCAGGGGCGGAAGAAGAAACGGGATGAAACGATTCCAATAAATTTTTAAATTCATACCGCCCGAACAGTTCGGCCAGAGCGGCCGGATCCGGCGTATGCACCCGGTAATCTTCCAGCGAAAAAGGAATATCCAGTTCCGGGTCCAACACCACCAATTGTTTGGAAAGCAGGGCATTGGCTTCCTGGTCCAATATCTTTTTGGTCCAGGCGGGTTTCATGCGCGGATCAGCGTTATGAGCGGCGCGGAGAATGTCTTCCAAATGGCCGAACGTGTGAATCAGCTCCACCGCGCTTTTCGGCCCCACTCCGGCCACGCCGGGCACATTGTCCGACGCATCCCCCACAATGGCGAAATAGTCCGGAAGGAAATTTTTCTCCACGCCGAATTTTTCTTTGGCCGCCTCGGGGCCTTTAAAGCCTTCTTTTCCGCCGGAGGGCCAAATGGAAATACG
>CAMGSK010000151.1 GCA_946061795.1 uncultured Elusimicrobium sp. | reverse complement strand
CGTTCGTCAAACGCCTCAAACGGAGCGCTGACGGCTTTGTCAAACGCCGTAAAATAAAAAGTGGCTTTGCCTTTTTGCAGTCCCCACGCCCGGCGCGCGCCGACGGCGTAAATACCCAGCTGCAGGGAATCCGTGACCGCCGCGGAAAAATCAATATCGTCTCCCGTTTTATAGTCAATTACTTCCCAGGAGCCGTCGGGATGTTTGTCAATGCGGTCTATTTTGCCGCGCATCGTCCATTTTCCTTCCTGAAAAATAAATTCCCGTTCCGTGCTGTCCACCGACGTTTTGCGTTCGTATTCCCGCTCGGCGTACGTCTCCAGCATTTTTTTGCCTTTTAAATAATATTCCATTTGTTCGGCCGCGCTGGAATAACCCGCTCCCAGCCAGCAGTCATCATAATAGGAAAGCAATTCCGACGGGTCGTTGCTGGCGGCGTGGTACGCCTCCAGCGCGCGGTGAATGGACACGCCCAAAGAAGAGGCCGGCACCAATCCTTCCTTGCGCCCGTCCATATATTTATATTTGTACAGGAGCGGACATTCCAAATATGTCTTGATTTTGGAATAGTTCAGTTCATACACGTCACTGTACATGGGCGGCCGCCTTATAACGCAAAAAATGGACCAGCGTATCGCCGTATTTTTCCACGCGGAAAATTTCCAGCGTTTCGGGTACGGCAAACTCTTCCGTTTTATGGGTTTGCAAAACGATAACGCCCTTGGGAGCCAGCAGCCGGGCTTGGGCGACGTTGGCCAAAGCCGGCTGGGACAGCGCGAGCATTTTGTCGTTTTGGTCGCGGTAAGGAGGCCCCATAAAAATAATGTCGTAGCCTTCGTTATCGCTGTAAGAAAGCAAATAATCCAGCGGTTTAAGCACGTCTGCTTTAATGACGCGGGCGCGGTCCTGAAAACCCAGGTGAATCAGATTGCGGTGAATGTTCTTGATACAGGCCGGTTCCCGGTCCACGCACACGGCGCGCAACGCCCCGCGGGACAAAGCCTCCAGCGACACGTTGCCCGTCCCGGCAAAAAGGTCCAGCCACATGGCCCCCGCGATACGGGGACGCAAAATGTCAAACACGGACTGCTTAATGCGGTCCGAAATGGGTTTTACGGGCAGATGTTTGGATACGGAAAAAATCCGCCGCCCACGGGCGGTTCCTGCAATGATACGCATAAAACTCCTTTACAGTTGCGCGATGCCTTCTTTAATCGCGTAGCGCACCAGTTCGGCTTGTTTATGAATGCCGAGTTTTTTCATGATATTATTGCGGTGCACGTGAATCGTGTTCAGCGACAAATTAAACGTTTTGGCAATCTGCTTGCTGCTGTATCCTTCGGCGATAAGCTGCAAAACTTCCTTTTCTTTGGGGGTCAGTCCCGTCACGTCGCGTTTGCGAGAAGAAGTTTTGCCCAAAAAGCCTTGGACGATATATTTGGAAACTTTGCTGCACAAATAAAACCGGCCGGCGGACACTTCGCGAATGGCGTCCACGATTTCGTCGGCGGTGGACACCTTGACGATGAAACCCTTGGCTCCGGCTTTGAGCGCTTTTTCCACGGAAACGCGGTCGTCATACATACTCAGCATGACCGCTTTCGCTTCCGGGTTGGCTTTTAACAGCCGCTGCACGGCCTCCACTCCGTTAAGCACCGGCATGGAAATATCCACCACATAAACGTCGGCGGTGTTTTTGCCCGCCCATTCCACCAGTTCTTTTCCGTTGGCGATTTCCGCCACCACTTCCATGTCTTTGCCTTTGCGTTCCAACACGGCGCGCACGCCGTCACGCACGATGGCGTGATCATCGGCCAATACCACTTTTATACTCATATTATTTTCACCCCATACACGGTTTTGGGACACGAGGCTTTCACCACGGTTCCTTTCCCAATGCCGCTTGTTATCGTAAATTTTCCTCCCAGATAAGCCACGCTGTCGCGCATGGACAAAAGCCCTATGTGGCGTATGGAACGCCGGGAAGGGGTTTTAAATCCTTTACCGTCGTCGCGTATCTGAAGGATTGCGTTTGTTGCCGTATATTTCAAACGTACGTCCACGCGCTTGGCGCCGGAGTGTTTGACGATATTGTTCAAACTTTCCTGCGCCACGCGGTACAACACGATTTTTACTTCGTCGGACACGTCGCCTTCGGCGTCCGATTCCAACTTAAAAGAATGTTCCAGGCCCCGGTAGCGGCATACGCTTTCCACCATTTCCTGCACCGCATCGGCCAGTGTGACGGTGTCAAGCTGCGGAGGACGCAAACTGACCACGATGTTTTTCACCCGTTCAATGCTGTCCTTGATTTGCCTGTCCAACCCGGCGATATCCGCCAAAGCCTGTTTTTCGTCTCCGGCTTTGACGCTTTCCTTGACCATGCTGAGCAAAGAGGTCAGCGCGACGGCCGCGGAGCCGATTTCGTCATGCAAAGCCGAAGAAATTTTTTTGCGTTCTTCTTCCCGCGCCATCAACAGAATCTGCGGAAAGGTTCTTCCGCCGATTTCTTTTAAAAAATTCGTCCGTCCGTAATCATAAGCCCAAGAGGTTATGTTTTTTACCAACCCCAAAAGACTGCCGACCCGGCCGCTGCTGTCGCGCAAAGGGATCAGCGTGGACTGAAAAAAACACACGTCGGCGCCGCGGCTGACGCTCCCTGCATATCCCACCACCTCC
>CAMGSK010000150.1 GCA_946061795.1 uncultured Elusimicrobium sp. | reverse complement strand
GCGTTGCGGAAGAAAAGGTATCCCAGTCGCTCGTCGAGATTCTCATAATCATGAGCCAAAGAACTCAAAATAGACGCGCGGGAAGCAAAAGAAGGTTTGGACACCGTCATAACGGTCAAATCTTCCACCGGGAAATCCAAATCCGTTTCGTGCGCCAGCGCGGCGCGGTATTTTGCCGTAAAATAAAACAGCAAAACAAAACTCACGGTAAAACCGATTAATTGCAAAATCAACATGTGGTCCATAGTATTCATATCATATCATATTTTCCATTTGAATCCTATCAACTCAACCGTTTATTTATTATGCCGGTCAATAACATAATAAGACTTCACGTGATTTTGATGAGATAACGTTCCCAAAGACTGGCATATTTGGACGGAAGCGGCATCCGCCGTAGTGACCACGCAATAAAGAACATAGTTACCGTTGTTTCCGTGAAAGTTGAATTCCCACATAAAATTCTTCCCCCCGGAAGAAAAAACCTGGCAATAATCGTTAAGGCACTTAAATTTGGGCACATTTAAATCCAACGCTTCCAAATCCATGGTATATTGGCCGTTGGCCAAGTAATACGCCTGTTCCGCCTTTTCAAGAGAACGCAGCAGCGTAAGACCTTCCATAGCCCGCGCACGCAGCACCGCTTTATGGTACTGTGGAAGAGCAACGGCCGACAATATACCGATAATAAGAACCACCACCAGCAATTCTATCAGCGTAAACCCCGTACAGGCCGGACTTGGATTAAACGGGGTTGTCAGCTCTGAAAGTATCTGTCGGGGATCTCCGTTATTTTTTCTATTTAACCGGCAAAGACCGCCGCAAAGTCGGCGGAAAATTCCCGAGAAACGCCCCCGGGAATGACCCGCATAAAACAAGCCCCCAAACAGGGCCTTAGGCGCGTTTTTTATACCGGGAAAGAATTTCTGATAAATTTTGTTCATAAGCAAAATTTATCAAAAAAAAAAAACAATACAAGCCCCGTCAGTAAAACAACGTCAAAAAAGCGCAAGGAAAAATCCTTGCGCTTACACGCTTTCACAAACTGTTTTCTCCCGCGCCTGCGCCGCAAGCGGGGCCGAAAATCAACGCTCTATATAACCGAAGCGTTCCAACAATTTGGCGTCGTTGCGCCAGTCGGGGCTGACGACCACTTGCAGCTCCAAGCGGTACGGCCGGCCCAAAAATTCTTCTATGCGCTTTTGCGCACGCTGGCGCAATTTGGCGATGGAAGCCCCCCCTTTGCCTATCAAAATGGGTTTTTGGCTTTCCCTTTCCACGTGAATCACGGCGCGGATGAAATTTTTATCGCCCAGATCCTCGGTAAATTTTTCTATTTCCACCTGGGTGCTGTACGGAATCTCTTTTTGGTAGAGCTTAAAAATCTGCTCGCGGATAAATTCCGCCGCATAAAAACGCTCCCAGCGGTCCGTCCACTGCCCCGGAGGGAAATAAGCGGGCCCCTCTGGCATGGCCCGGGCCACGGCGTCTTTCAGTTCCGCCACGCCGACGCCTTTGGGCGCGCTGACGCGGAAAGTTTTGGACAGACGGGGCAGGAGCTTTTTTACCTCCGCTTCCAGCTGCGCCAAAACAGCGGCGTCTTTGACCAAATCGGTCTTACTCAGCACCAGATAAACCGGGCAAAAAACGGAAGAAATTTTTTCAAACAGTTCCTTATGGGCGGGCAAATCCGGCGCGGAAGCGTCTATCAAAAGCAACACCAAATCGGCGTCTTCCCCCACGGCCCGGTCCACGCAGGCGGCCATGGTTTGCTGCAGTTTGTAGCGCGGGCGCAAAAACCCCGGCGTATCTACAAAGACGGCCTGATAATTTTCGCCTTCAATAATGGCCAAAATATTTTGGCGCGTGGTTTGGGGCTTGTCCGTGACGGCGGACAAAAGCCCTCCGGCCAAGGCGTTGAGCAGGGTGGATTTCCCCGCGTTGGGCAGGCCCGCCAGCACGGCGAAACCGCTTCTGAATGGTTGTTTGTTTTCCGCCATAGCTATATTGTACCTGATTTTCCACCGCCCCGGCGCAAAATACCCACGGTTAAGAAATCAACGAAAAACAATCCCCGTGCAGTTCACACATTATTGTTGCTGCATTTCGCAACGATACGCCACGCAGCCCATCGTGTATGTCGCACCCATACTCAGCCCGGAGTACGTCGCATAAGCATAACCCCGGTAGCCGACTTGAGACGCCGAGCAAACCCCGCAATCCGTTTTGGTGCACTTGCCCTCCGGCAAGGCAACGTCCGTTCCTCCAAATAAAGTCAAGCACGCACACGCCGCCGAATTGGGACGGCAATTTCCACCGCCGCCGGAAACAATGTTCCAATATGGACTGACATTTGGATTTTTGCCCATGCAGTCATACGTGTTTTCGGGGTCGGAAGGTGAAAAAGTACAATCGTCACCTACATTTCTAACCCATATATATTTATTACAAGAGCAGTCTTTTTCATTTAACTCATAACCGGAAGAACAAGTTTTTTGCTTGCATACAGAACCATTCCAAACACTGCACCCGGAACAGCATTTTTCTTGATTTGGATTTTCTTCGCAGGTTTCTTCGCTGTTCTTCTCACATTCGCATTTCTCTTCATTAAGCGTATAGCCCGCTCCGCACGTCTTCGTGCACTCTCCTTCTCCGCCCGGACAGCTCTTAAAGCCTAATACTTTATACTCCTTCCCGCTCGCCGCCTTCTGC
>CAMGSK010000149.1 GCA_946061795.1 uncultured Elusimicrobium sp. | reverse complement strand
CGTTGGAAACAATAAAAAAGTAAAATATAAATAATGTGTTTTCAATTATAAAGGTATTTATGCATAAGTTAAGACTTTCCCGAAAATGGACGATTTTCTCCGTCACGGCAAACGGCACGTTTATGTCCACGCTGTCGGCGGGAATCGTCAACATCGCTCTGCCGACGATGGCAACGCAGTTTCACGTAGCTTTGGAAGACATCCAGCTGGTGGTCAGCATGTATTTGTTGGTACTAACGTGTCTGCTGCCCGTGTTTGGAAAACTTTCCGACATGTACAGCCGCAAATGGATGTATTTGGGCGGATTTATCGTTTTTGGCGTCGGAGCATTAATGGGAGCAATGGCTTCGTCGTTGGGAATGATGTTGTTCGCCCGCGCGGTACAAGGAGTGGGTTCTTCGGCCATGATGGCCACATCCCAGGCATTGATTGCACAAGTTTTTCACGGGAAATCCCGCGGAAAAGCCTTTGGAGCCATCGGCGCGGTGGTGGCGGGGGGATCTTTGGCCGGGCCGGCCATTGGCGGCGCGTTGATTCAGGCTTGGGGATGGCCTTCGGTGTTTTGGGTGACGATTCCCGTCTGTATTATAGGCGTATGGAGAGGGATATATATCATTCCCCGGTTCAAATCGCTTCAGCACATTAAAATGGATTGGTACGGAGCGGTCTGTTATACACTGACCAGTTTTCTGTTTCTCTACGCCCTGAATACCGGCGCGGCGGCCGGATGGGGATCAACCAAAATTTTATCCGCGTTTGCGGCGGCAGGCGTATTTTTTATTTTATTTTTCCGCCGGGAAAAAACCTCCGGGAACCCGTTTATCGGACTGGATATTTTCCGCATCCGGGCCATTTCTTACGGTCTGGCGGTGGCGGTACTGGGATTTACCTCCTTATTTACCAATTCCGTCTTGCTCCCCTTTTATTTGACCGACGTAATGCATATGGACCCGATTCAAATCGGTTTGCTCATATTGCCTTTTCCGATAACCTTGGCGTTGGCTTCGGCGGTTTCCGGCGCGCTTTGCGCCCGATGGCCCGCCCGCACCATTACCACTGCGGGGTTCGGATTTTTGCTGATTTCCACCTTAATGTTTGCCTTTATCGGCAAGCATCCCAGCGTTTCTTACATCGTACTGGCCCAACTGGTGATGGGAGCGGGATCCGGCACATTTCAAGTTCCCAACAACAACACGGTGGTCAGCGCCGCACCAAAGGGAAAGCTGGGCGTGGTAGCCAGTGTCAATGCGTTGGCGCGCAACGCAGGCATGATAGGAGGCATTGCACTTTCCGTAGCAGTATTTACCATAGTCAACGGCTTGGCATTGGGTGAAGGAAACGCCGCCGACGACGCCTTTGTCAAAGGATACACCGCGGCCATGCTCTTTGGCGCGTTTTGCGCAACGGCGGGGGGAATCCTCTCGGCAAAAAGAGACTAACCTGCACGTTTCCGCCGGATAAAAAAATCTCTGAATAAAATGCCGTTTAAATTTTGCCGCAAACAATTATTCACGCAATAAAACATAAAAAAACCCCGGGCCAAAACCCGGGGTTTTTTATCAACGGAAAAATTAGAAGTTTTCCGGGTGAATCATAAAGTAAGCCTGCGGATGAGCGCAAACGGGGCAGATCTCGGGGGCTTTTTCACCCACGTGAACATGTCCGCAGTTGGAGCATTCCCAAATCACAACGCCAATCTTCTGGAATACTTCTTTGTTTTCCACATTCTGCAGCAGCTTGCGGTAGCGTTCTTCGTGCATTTTTTCAATTTTGGCCACCATTTCAAACAAAGCGGCCAAGCGGGTAAAACCTTCTTCTTTGGCGGTTTTGGCAAAGCCGGCGTACATATCGGTCCATTCGTAGTTTTCGCCTTGGGCCGCGTCTAACAAGTTGGCCGCCGTAGCAGGCACTTCTCCGCCGTGCAGTTCTTTAAACCAAATTTTGGCGTGTTCTTTTTCATTGTTGGCGGTTTCTTCAAAAATTTTGGCGATTTGCACAAAACCTTCTTTTTTAGCTTTAGAAGCGTAATACGTATATTTATTGCGCGCCTGGGATTCGCCTGCAAAAGCGGTTTGCAGGTTTTTTTCAGTCTGAGAGCCTTTCAATTCCATACCTTTTATTCTCCTTATATTACGGGGCGGGGAGCCCCGCATATCCTAAATAATTTTTACATCACCGGCCGTTTGGCGGCAGCGGTTGCAAATTCCTCTAAACTGCAAATTCACGTTTTTTACTTCTCCGAATTCGGCGATATTTCCCGGTAAGGACAGCTTTTCTCCCTCTCGGGGAAAAACATCATACACTTCGCCGCAGTTTAAACAAACAAAATGATAATGCGCGGCAGGATTGGCGTCAAAACGTCCCTTATTTCCCAGTCCCACACGGCCTATAACGCCGGCTTCTTCCATGCGGGAAAGCGTGCGGTACACCGTATCCAAAGACACTTTGGGCAGTTTTTTGCGCACGACTTGATATACAGCTTCCGCACACGGATGGGAACAGGAGGAAGCCACCGCGCGGAAAATCTCCAAACGCTGCCCGGTCAAACGCAAAGAATGCGCACGGCAGTAAAGTTTAAATTCGTTTACCCGTCGTGTTATTTCTTTTTCATCGCATACAGAAACGGCATGAGACATGGCCAAAAAATCCTTATTAAGAATAATTCTTATCAGAGTATAGCATTTATTTATTTTCAAATCAACGGAAAAAAAGGATAA
>CAMGSK010000148.1 GCA_946061795.1 uncultured Elusimicrobium sp. | reverse complement strand
CTTCAACTCCGAAGACGCCATCAAATTGCAGGCCGCCGGACAGAACGCCATTTTAATCCGCGAAGAAACCAACCCCGAAGACATTGAAGGTATGCGCGCGGCGGCGGGTATTCTCACCCAACGCGGCGGTATGACCTCTCACGCGGCCCTCGTGGCGCGCGGCTGGGGTAAATGCTGCATCGTGGGCTGCAGCGAATTGGAACTCAACAACGCGAAAAAAACCGTCAAAATGGGCGGCAAAACCTATAAAGAAGGCGACGCCATTACCTTAAACGGCACCCGCGGCTGGGTGTACGACGGCGCGCTGAAAATGTTGGAAGCGGGAGAAGGCAACAAAAATCTGGCCGCTTTCTTGAAATTGGCCGATTCCATCCGCACGATGAAAGTGCGCGCCAACGCCGATACGCCCGAAGACGCCGCCAACGCGCGCAAATTCGGAGCCGAAGGCATCGGCTTGTTCCGCATCGAGCATATGTTCTACGGCAAAAACTCCGACGCGCCGCTCTTCATTCTGCGCAAAATGATTTTGGCCGGAAACGAAGAAGAAAGAAAAGCCGCCGTTAACGAACTTTTCCCTTACATGAAAAAGAGCATCAAGGAAACCATTAAAGCCATGGCTCCCTACAGCGTGACCGTGCGCTTGATGGATCCCCCCTTGCATGAGTTCGTTCCCACCCTGCCGGCCAAACAGCAGGAACTGGCCAAAGCGTTGGGCATTGATATGAAAACCTTCCAGGAACGCGCCGCCGGATTGCACGAAGTCAACCCGATGATGGGCCACCGCGGCATCCGCTTGGGCGTCACGTATCCGGAAATCACGGAAATGCAGTCCCGCGCCATTTTTGAAGCGGCCGCCGAACTGATTAAGGAAGGCGTCAAAGCCGTGCCCGAAGTGATGATTCCGCTGACCTGCGACGTGAACGAAATCGTCAAACAGAAAGCCATCATCCGCCGGGTCTATGAAGAAGTGGTCGCCCAAACCAAGGTGAAAAAACTGAACTTCTCCGTGGGCACCATGATTGAAATTCCGCGCGCGGCCGTTTTGGCCTATGAAGTGGCCGGCGAAGCGGACTTCTTCTCATTCGGCACCAACGACCTCACGCAGATGACCTTCGGCTTCTCGCGCGACGACATCGGTTCTTTCCTGCCCGAATACCTTAAACAAGGTATTTTGGACGCCGATCCGTTCCAAACGCTGGACCAGCGCGGCGTAGGCATGCTCATTCAGCACGCCGTCAATGAAGGCCGCGACCAGAAGCCCGGCTTAAAAGTGGGCATCTGCGGCGAACACGGCGGCGACCCCGAAAGTGTGGAGTTCTGCCACCGCGAAGGATTCACCTACGTGTCTTGCTCCGCGTTCCGCGTGCCGATAGCCCGTCTGGCGGCTGCGCAGGCGGCGGCCAAAGACACCTTGGCCAAGAAACGCAAATAAGCTGTTATTTTTCACATCCCCGCCACAAGGCGGGGATGTGATTTTTAGCATCACACAATCCGCGTTTTCCTCTCTTGTTTCCAAGGAAAATAACAGTTATACTAGAGATATAGCTAAATATAAGGACGCTTTTATGAAACGCATATTCTGCTTGCTTATTGCATTATTCTTATGCTGTCCAATAGGGGGATGGGCTGTTGATTTGTCGCGCCTGGATACGATGGTGGAGCAACAGCGTGACCAGAACATTCTGTATAATTCGGTCAAAAAAGAATTGTCCTCATATTATGGAAGAAGCAATTTCTCTGATCCGCAGCGCACAACCGGGTGGTACCGCGTCAACGATTTCTTACAATGGCTTAAACAAAACGCTCCGGTGTTGGAAAATGAAGTGGTCAACATACCAAACAAGCAAATGGTTTTTTTAACAGATATATATCCTGATCCGGCTATTCGCCGTTCCGACGCAGACCGCTATATTTTTTGGATTTATTTGGGAGCGCGTTATATTGCGGACGTTTACCATATGCAAGCCGATTTTTCCCGAATGTCCATACAATTCTGCCCTGATTCGGCCTGCACCCTTGCGGGGACGGGCATGATTCTGGTAGATCCGCAAGCCGCTTCTTCCATTCCGGCTATTTTAAATTTGGGAATGCATGAGGCCACACATATATTGCCCTATTTAGGGCCCCAGAAAAAAGGCACTCTTTCCGAATTAGCCACTTTCTACAGCCAATATAATTACGGTCTTCCTGTCAAACTTTCGGACGCAACCAGTTTTGGGGACGGCATAAGAGACATTCGTCGTACCGCCGTTCTTGCCCCCCACTTTAACTTTCACTATGAGTATAACTACTTCGTTGCCGGAATTCTGCTCAATGACCAAATTCGGCCGCAGGATGTGCTCTCCTTGTTCAAGAAAAAAGATATCTATGCGGAAATAGCTGTTTGGCAAACGGCGTTTACGTTGATTTTAGCCGATTCAAATGGTTTCTTTATGAAAGTCCCTAAACTCTACGATTCAATTGCCATGAACGAAGCCACCTTAAAAAACGATATGCCTGCGCTAACCGAGGAGGATTTTGCAAAATGGAAAGCACATATCGGAAGAGAGTTTTATCTGGGAAAATTTGACAAAAGCGACACTCCTTTTAAGTACAAAAGCTTATTACCGAATAAAATTCCTCTCTTTATAACAGCGATGGAGGAATATTTCTCCGTGGAGACGGGGTTTGTCCGCCTTTCCAAACAACAATATTTAGAAAAATTATTTGGCGCCTACGCAACGAATAAAAAACTGAAAAGATTCTATAGCCGTTTATTAGAAAACCTCCCCGAGAACGTACTC
>CAMGSK010000147.1 GCA_946061795.1 uncultured Elusimicrobium sp. | reverse complement strand
GGAAAAAGTGACCTCCGCCGTGTCTATTGAGGACTTTGACCCCAAAAAGCACAACGCCGATGCGGAAAAAGCCTATTTAACCATGTGCACCCGCATGGGCAGCATTAAACGCGTGGAACTGGAAGAATTCGCCAATATCCGCAAGAGCGGCATCATCGCTATCGGACTGGAAGAAGGCGACGTGCTGATCAGCGTACAGATGACCTACGGAAAGAGCGACATCATTATCGCCACCAAACAGGGCAAATCGATCCGCTTTGACGAAAACCAGGTCCGCGCCATGGGCCGCCCGGCCAAAGGCGTGCGTGGCATTAACCTGGCCAAAGGCGACGAAGTGGTGGGTATGGAACACGCGCCCAACGACGGGCAGCAGCCCGACGTGCTGTCCGTGTGCGAAAACGGCTACGGCAAACGCACCGAGTTCAGCGAATACAAACGCCAGAACCGCGGCGGCATGGGCGTCATCACCATTAAGACCAGCGAGCGCAACGGCTGTGTGGTGGGCATTAAGCTGGTGGATGAGAGCAAAGATCTCATGGTCGTGACGGAAAAAGGCATGACCATCCGCACCCGCTGTGAAGAAATCCGCTCCGTCGGACGCAACGCCCAGGGCGTGCGTCTGGTGAAGCTGGAAGAAGGCGACAAAATCGCCCGTATCGCTCCCGTCGTAAAGGACGAAGAAGAGCCGGAAGAGAAATAAACTCTTTCCCGTTAAAAACCCCCGGGATACCTCCCGGGGGTTTTTTATAGCATTTTTTCTAAAAAGTACTATACTATATATTATGAAACATTTTACCGGAATTTCTTTATTCATGGCGTTTGCGTTGTTAGCGGCGGGTTTTTGCCCGGCGTGGGGTGGTGTTTTGCTGGTTCCTAATACGCCCAAAACCAAAGAGGAAATCCGCGCCGAACGGGAAGCACAAAAAAAGGAGCAAGACTTGCTCAAAAGGCTTACCCAATACGGAGAAATGGCTTCTAAAGGCTGTCCGCTCTATGAGTCTGTCAAAGCGGAACTGGAAAGCTATTACGGCCGTACGGACTTTTCCGACCCGGGACGCAAAAACGGATGGTACCGCGTCGGACTGTTTTTGAAATGGCTTGCTTCCCAAGAAGAAGAATTGAAGAGAGATAAAATATCTTATCGTGATAGTGCTAATAAAATATCCGTTTGTGAAGTATTGCGAAAAAACGACAACAAAAATATTTCTTCCGAAGACAAACGGAACGTGCTCAGCGTTTGGTTGGGCGCGAAATATATAGCCGATATTTATGCCCGCCCTTACGGAATAAAACGTATGCCGGTATTTGATTGGGGCGAATTGGGCGACACCGATTCGGCCACCATAAAGAATTCCGGCAAAGGAAAGGAACCAACAGCCACAATCTCTTTCTCTAGAGATGAGCATTCTTTCGTAGAAGGGCTGAACTCGGGCATTCACGAAGGCACGCATTTGCTGGATTGGATAAGAGGCGGAAATGAAGCCCTTAACGAGTTTGCCACCTTTTCCACCACTTTTTTATTTGCGCTTCCGCTGAAACCGGGAGGGAAAACTGCTTTTTTGTTTGCACTTTCGGGGAAATCGGGATGGGAAACCACCCGCTACCGGGGAATCCGCTCTTTAAACGGATTTCTTGGGGAAGAAGTCCCGTGCGGGGATTTTCTGAGGGAATACGCTTCTTTTTTGTTGGGAGCGCTTTCTTATCAGGAGTTAAAACAAAGCAATATTTTTGCTTTGAAGCGTTCTTCCTTTAAAAGAGAGGGGACTTCCTTTGATTTGTTGCGGGCGTTGGCGGCTTATAAAAAAGGGAAGCTGTATTTGGCCGATACGTTGTCTCCAAGAATAGTTGCGGACGGCGATTGGGATGCGGCACAGAGCGTTTTTTCCATGAAAGCCCCGGATTGTGAAGCCTTTTTGGCAAAGGTAGATTTGCCAAAACATGCCAGTGGGAAACCGATGAAGGTTCCTTGCGGAAAAACGGCTCTTTGGGTACAACAGAAAGGAGAGAACCGTTGGGAGGGGATAAAAGGAGATCTTGTTTCTTTTTCCCAACTTGTTGAGGCTTTTGCTCCGTCTAATGAACTCAGAGGCGCCGCCGCGCGGGAGCTGCGCAATATATTAAACGGCATGGCGCAAGATTTGGATGCGATTCCTACGGAACAGGCGGAATTTTTGTATGGATTTTCTCTGTCGGTGTCTTCGCCGGAAGGCGAAGCCGCCTGCCGCGCGTTTCAGCGGTATTTGCGCGGCGTTTCCACGGGAAGAGTGCCTCCCGTCCCTCAGGGATATTGGTAAAAGGGCTTTTATTTACCGATGGGTAAAAAAAGATTTACAAACCCTTTCCAAAGTGCTATAAAATAACTAGGGAGCACTTTCTATGAGGACAAATCCGCACATTTTGGAAATCAACACCCGCGCCTGGCTCAGAAGATTGGAAGCCAAGCACGGACGGCGTTTTGCTTTGCATGAAATCCCGGACGAATATTGGCGTGAATTTAAAGCCCAGGGGTTTGACGCCGTTTGGATGATGGGTGTGTGGACCCCCAGCCCCAAAGCGGCGGAAATTGCCCGTTCTCTGACGGATATTCAAAATCAAATCCGCCAAATTAACCCCGATTTTAAAACCGAAGACATCATCGCCTCCCCTTACGCCGTATATGAGTTTGAACCCGCGGCGGATTTGGGCGGCAGGGAAAGCTTAAAAAAACTGCGCGAAAAATTAAACGGCATGGGCATGGCGCTGTTTTTGGATTTTGTTTCCAATCATACGGCTAATTCGCCCATCCGTCCCAGCAGCTCTTACGCCGCCTCCAAGGCTTCCGCCGACCT
>CAMGSK010000146.1 GCA_946061795.1 uncultured Elusimicrobium sp. | reverse complement strand
CATAGGAAGTATGTCATGAAAAGCATTAAAGTGTTCGGCGCGAAAGGCCACAATTTAAAAAACGTCACGGTGGAACTGCCCAAAGATAAAATGGTGGTCGTCACCGGTCTCTCCGGCAGCGGCAAAAGTTCGCTGGCGTTTGACACCATCTACGCGGAAGGACAGCGGCGCTACGTGGAAAGCATGTCCGCCTATGCACGGCAGTTTTTGGAGCTGATGGAAAAACCGGACGTGGAGCATATTTCCGGGCTGTCCCCCGCCATTTCCATTGAACAGCGCAACCCGTCCAAAAATCCCCGCTCCACCGTGGCCACCGTGACGGAAATTTATGATTACCTGCGCCTTTTGTTCGCCCGCGTGGGCAAACGCCATTGCCCCCAATGCGGACGGCCGGTGGAAAGCTGGTCCGTGCAAGGCATCGCCGCGGACATGCTGAAAAAATTTCAAGACAAAAACGTCTATATTTTCGCTCCGCTGGTGCGCGGACGGGCGGGCACGTATGAAGAGCTGTTTGCGCGGCTTAAAAAAGAAGGTTTTGTAAAAGCCCGCGTCAACGGCGTATTATGTCCGCTGGACACGCCGCCCGTACTGGAGCGCTACAAAAAGCACACCATTGAATTGCTGCCCGATGAAGTATATGTGGATGAATTTGAACGCGAACGCATCGTAGAGTCGCTGGAACTGGCGTTAAAATATTCCAAAGGACTGGTCACCGTTCAGGAAACGGAAGGCGAAAAGCCGCGGGAATTTACCTACAGCGAAAGCAACGCCTGCGCCCACTGCGGCATTGGGTTTTCCGAATTGGAGCCGCGCCTCTTTTCTTTCAACTCCCCTTACGGGGCCTGCCCGGCTTGCAACGGACTGGGTGTGCAAATACAAATCGCCGAAGATCTCGTGGTGCCGGACCCATCGCTCTCCGTCAACCAGGGCGCGCTGGCCGCGTGGGATAACCCCGTCACCACGCGCACGCACCGCTGGAAAACTTCCTGGAGCAATTATTACTATGACATTTTAAAACAAGTCTGCCGCCAAGCCAAAATCAACATGAACACCCCGTGGCAAGACTTGCCCAAAGCTCAGCGGGACCTGCTGCTCTACGGAACGGGCGACGCGCATTACACGTCCGTCATTTCCGGCGGGGAACAGCGTTTTGAAGGCGTCATCACCAACCTGCGCCGCCGCCACGACGAAAGCGAAAGCGACTTTGTCAAAGAAGAGGTCTATAACCGCTTCATGCGCGAAATTACCTGCCCCGTCTGCGAAGGCAAACGCCTCAAGGCCGAAGCCCTGGCGGTGTACGTGGGAGGAAAAAATATTGCTCAAATCGGGGCGATGCAGGTGTCGGCCGCGCTGGATTTTTTTAACAAACTGGAACTGGGCGAAAAAGAAAAAATCATCGCCAAGGACGTACTCAAAGAAATCAAAGCCCGCTTGGAATTTTTAAACAGCGTAGGCCTTTCGTACCTGACGCTGGAGCGCAAGAGCCAGACGCTCTCGGGCGGAGAAGCCCAGCGTATTCATTTGGCCACGCAAATCGGCTCCGGGCTGACGGGCGTGCTGTATGTGCTGGACGAGCCGACCATCGGCCTGCATTCGCGCGACAATGACCGCCTCATCGCCACGCTGAAAGAGTTGCGGGATTTGGACAACACCCTCATCATCGTGGAGCATGACAAAGACACCATTTTGGCTTCCGACTGGGTGGTGGAACTGGGCCCCGCCGCCGGAGAATACGGCGGGCAAATCGTGGCGCAGGGGCCGACGGCGCAATTTTTGAAAGACAACAACTCGCTCACCGCTTCGTACCTCAACGGCCAACGCTGCATTTTGCCGCCCGCCGAAACGCGCAAAGGAAACGGCAAATACATTGAAGTGCTGGGCGCCAAACAATTTAACCTCAAAAACATCAACGTCAAAATCCCGCTGGGCAAAATGGTGTGCGTGACCGGAGTGTCCGGCTCGGGAAAAAGCACGCTCATTCACCAGATTTTATACAAAGCGTTGGCGCAGAAGTTCTATCACGCCAAAGACGTGCCCGGCGCGCACAAAGCCGTCAAAGGGCTGGAAAACATAGACAAAGTGATTATCGTGGACCAAACGCCCATCGGCAAAACGCCGCGCTCCAACCCGGCCACTTACATCGGGCTGTTTACGCACATCCGCGAGCTGTTCGCCGAAATGCCGGAAGCCAAACGCCGCGGCTACAAGGCGGGGCGGTTTTCGTTCAACGTCAAAGGCGGCCGGTGCGAAAAATGCCAGGGCGACGGCATTTTGAAAATCCAAATGCAGTTCCTGCCAGATGTGTACGTCAAATGCGAAGAGTGCAACGGAAAACGCTTTAACGAAGACACGCTGCAAGTGACGTACAAAGGCAAGAACATCGCCGACGTACTGGAAATGAGCGTCTCCCAGGCCTTGGAGTTCTTTGACGCCATTCCCAAAATCAAACGTTATCTAAAAACCCTAAACGACGTGGGACTGGGCTACATCAAGCTGGGCCAAGCGGCCACCACGCTCTCGGGCGGGGAGGCGCAGCGCGTCAAGCTGGCCGACGAACTCTCCCGCAAAGGCACGGGTAAAACGCTTTATATTCTGGACGAACCCACCACCGGCCTGCACTTTGCCGACATCGACAAACTGCTGCAGGTGCTGCACGGACTGGCCGACCGGGGCAATACGGTGCTGATTATTGAGCACAACTTGGACGTCATCAAAACGGCCGACTGGCTGATAGACCTGGGCCCGGAAGGGGGCGACAAAGGCGGGCAAATCGTCTGCGAAGGCACCCCGCGGGAAGTGGCGGCCTGCTCCGCTTCTTATACCGGCAAATATCTTAAACAGGAACTGGCGGAAGTGGAC
>CAMGSK010000145.1 GCA_946061795.1 uncultured Elusimicrobium sp. | reverse complement strand
GGTATTGGCCACGGAAGTCTCCGCGGAAAAATTCAATGACGAAACGGATGAAGCAATATCCGATGATATATGCCGCCAGCACCGCGCCGTTTTTATGAGGTTTTTTATAATAATATTGCAAAGCAAAAAATAAAATCAGATTAGCGGCCGCTTCGTACAGCTGTGTGGGGTGCAGGGGCACTCCCAGGTACTCGCGGGCCACCAAGCTGTGCGGGTCCGTGAACGTCACGCCCCAGGGCAAGGAAGTCGGTTTTCCCGCGCAGCAGCCCGCCAGAAAACAGCCGATGCGCCCTATCGCGTGGCCGAGCGGCAAAGCCACAACGAAAAAATCCGCTGTTTTCAGCACCGGCAGTTTTTTCCGTTTTAAGTAGTACAGTAATACGCCCACCGCCGTCACCGCCCCTCCGAAGAAAACAAAGCCGTAGCGGAAATCTTTCGCGGCGTTAAGCAATTTTTGGCCGAAGGAACCGCTCATTTCCGGCCAGGAAACAATTAGATAGAGCAGTTTGGCTCCGACCAGCGCGGATACGAAAGCGATAAAGATGAAATTCCAAAAAGTGTCTTTATCCATTTTGATATACGCCAGCCGCCGCAGCAAATACCATGACGCCGCGCCGTAAGCCAGCGCGGTCATCAGCCCGTAGCTCGCCATTTCAAAAGAACCTATTTTAAACAGTATCGGATGCATCAGCCCAGCACCTTTTCGTCTTTTATGGCGTTGCGCATAAAAGGATTCTTGACCCGTTCATAGCCGATATGGGAGGAACATTTGCCCCCGTAGCTGTGCCCGGCGAACACGCGCGTATCTTCAGGCAATTTGGACAGGGTAAGTAAACTTTTGCGCATGGCTCTGGGGTCGGAAGACGGCAGATCCACGCGTCCGCACGCACCGGGGAAAAGCGTATCCCCCGTAAAGACGGCGTCGCCGATAAGCAGGCTGACGCATCCCGCGGTGTGGCCGGGAGTGGGAATGACGCGTATATGAAACGGGCCGATAGGTAAATCTCCGTTTGCCGGATAAGACTGCAATACTTCCGGCGGGAGCGCGCTTAAAGCAATATCCTGCGGGGCGATATGGGCTTTTAAGCCGTGTCCGCGCAAAAGGGATTCGGATTCTTTGACGTGGTCAAAATGCCCGTGGGTAAAAAGCACGCCCAAAAGGCGCAGTTTTTTCTCCGTCAGCGTATGTTCTATAAAATTCATGTCCCAGGCCGGGTCAATCAGCAGCGCGTCCGTTCCTTGCGTAAGCAGGTAGCAGCAGTTGGCCATGGGGCCCAGTTCCAGTACGTCTATGTTCATAGGTTTTCCTTACTTAATCGATAAATTTTGACCGCTTGTAAATAGCTATTTCGCGTGAAAACGGAACTCCGTCTCCCCCGGGGCGGACATGTGATAATCCACTCGGGCCAGCTTTTCCATATAAACGGGATCCTGTTTTTGCAAAAGCTCCAGCCGCGCCTGCTGTAATTCGTATTCGCGGTCCAATTGTGCGCTGAGTTTGGTCAGGCGTTTGAGTTCCAGCTTGTTATGCACCAAATTCAGAAACGTGTTGCCCAAAAACCAAAAAACCACTGCCGTCACCCCCAGGATGACGAGCAGCGGTTTTTTGTTGCGAAGCAGCGTTTCTTTCAGGTCGTTCATTTTTTGAATACTTTCTCGCCGGCAAAGGAGGCTTTACGCCCCAGTTCGTGCTCAATTTGCAGCAGCCGGTTGTATTTGGCCGTGCGCTCGGCGCGCGCGGGCGCGCCCGTTTTAATGGCTCCGGCGTTGGTCGCCACGGCCAGATCGGCGATAAAGGAATCTTCCGTCTCGCCGGACCGATGCGAAATAATGCAGGCGTATTTGGCTTGGTGCGCTTTTAAAATCACGTCAATGGTTTCAGACACCGTGCCGATTTGGTTGAGCTTAATCAAAATGGCGTTGGCCGCTTTCTGCTCTACGCCCATTTCCAGACGGTACGGATTGGTGACAAACAAATCGTCTCCCACCAATCGGATTTTTTTGCCCAGCGCCGCGGTCAGATTCGTCCAGTTTTTCCAGTCGTCTTCCTGCAAAGGGTCCTCAATGGACACGACGGGATATTTTTTGCACCAGCCTTCGTAAATTTTGCTCAGCTGCGCGGCGGTCAGTTCTTTTTTTTCAAAGCGGTATTTGCCGTTTTTGTAAAACTCGCTGGCGGCGCAATCCATGGCCAAAGACATGGAAGCGTGCTTGGCTTTTTTGCACGCGGCGACCAACGTTTTAAGCACGTCCTCGTGTTTGGCAATTTTGGGCGCAAAGCCTCCTTCGTCCCCCACCGCAATCACTTGGCCGGCTTTCTTTAAAATGTCTTTGAGTACGTGGTAGGTTTCCGCGGCCCATTGCAAAGCTTCGGCGAATGTTTTGGCTTTGGCGGGCACAATCATGAACTCCTGCACGTCCAGGCCGGAATCGGCGTGTTTGCCGCCGTTGATGATGTTAAGCATCGGCGTAGGCAAAACATATTGTTTGGATTTGAGCCCGTAGCAGTCGCGGATATGCTCATAGAGCGGTTTGCGCGCGCTTTGCGCGCCGGCGCGCAAAACGGCCATAGATACGGCCAGCATGGCGTTGGCGCCCAGTTTGCTTTTGTTTTCCGTCCCGTCCAGCGCAATCATCGTGTCGTCTATCAGACGAATATCGCTGGCGTCCATCCCCGCCACGCGTTTGGCGATTTTGGCCACATTGGCTACGGCTTTTAATACCCCCTTGCCGTTATAGCGCGCCCCGCCGTCGCGCAGTTCCAACGCTTCATGTGACCCCGTGCTTGCACCGCTGGGCACCATGGCGGTGCCCAAGGAGCCGTCTTCCAGCAACACGTCCGCGGCCACCGTCGGGTATCCGCGGGAATCCAGCACTTCTC
>CAMGSK010000144.1 GCA_946061795.1 uncultured Elusimicrobium sp. | reverse complement strand
CCCTGAACTGACGGATGGTCATTTTCTGAAGGCATTCCCGGATGGTAATAAAAAGCCGCCCGTGCGGGTTATATGAGAGTGGAGAAGATGAACGCTCTGAGTGATGATGAATTAGTTTTACGCTGCAGGCAGGGGGATCCCGACGGATTTGCCGAGTTGTTGTACCGTTATAAAAACCCCCTGTACCAATATATTTTGGCCATGGTGCGCGACGCGGGCGCGGCGGACGATATTTTTCAGGACGTATTTTTGGCTTTTTACCGCAGGCTGGCGCAGTATCAGCCGGAGGGGAAGCTCAAAAGCTATTTGTTTACGTCCGCGCGCAACAAAGTGTGGAATTTCTTCCGGGACGGAAAACAGGAAGTTTCTTTGGATGATACAAACGAAGACGGAACGGCGTATCTGCAGGAGAACATCCCGGGTCCGGACCCCCAGCCTTTGGACGGACTGGAGCGGGAAGAAACCGCCCGGCGCATACGGGAAGCATCCCTGCGGTTGCCTCCCGCCCAGCGCGAGGTGATTTATTTGAAGCAGTACATGACGTTTAAAGAGGCGGCACAGCTGCTGGGCCGTCCTTTGGGTACGGTGCTGGCCGACCATTACCGCGGCATATTGAAAATGCGCAAAATGTTGCAGGATGAGGCATGATATGAATAAAGAATGTGAAAAAGCAGCTTTGTATTTTTACGGGGAGATGACGCGGCGGGAAGCCGACGCGTTTAAAGCGCATGCGGCCGCGTGCCCGCGCTGTCGCGAAGAGTTGGCTTTTTTGGAACAGACGCAGGAAGCCTTGGTTCCCCCCGCCGCTTCGGACAAAGCGGTGGAGAAGGTGTTGGCGCAGGCCGCGTCCGCTCAAATTCCTGCCCTCCGTTGGCGGTGGCTCAAGTCTGTTTTTGCTGCTTTATTGTTGGCGGTTTGCGGAGTTTGGTATTTTATGACGGAGCCGGGCGGTACGGCCGCGCAAGAGCAGGGGCAGAGCTGGCTGGCCTACGTATCGGAAGACGCGGACCGGGAATATACGGATTTTGCCGCGGAATTTGAAGAATTTGAAAACCAATTTTAATAATACAACGGAGGTGTGTTTATGAAGAAGATATGGATGCTGGGCCTTCTGGCCGCATTTTGTGCGCCGGCCTTTGCCGCGGGGCAGTGCGGCGCCGCCAAAGCCGGACAAGAAATGCGCGCTCCCCGTCAGGAGATGAGGAAAAAGGACCCCGCGTTTGAAGAAAAAATGCAGGCCGTGCGCGCAGAGCGCAAAGCCCGCAAAGAGAAGTTTAAACAGACGGAAGAAAAGCTGGAAAAACTGGTAAAACAGTATAAGAAAGCCAAAGCCGGCAGCAAAAAACAAACCGCCGCGCGCGAGCAAATCGCCGCCGTGCTGGAAGAAGTGCGCGGGGAACAAGTTTCCCAACGTGCCGAAAAACTGCGGGAATTTGAAGACCGTTTGGCCAAAATGAAAGAAGATTTGGCCAAAGAACAAGCCCCTGAGGCCAAAACCGCATGGGTGGAAAAAATGACCGATCAGGTCATCGCCGAAGACGGTGATTTGGGCGAAGTGCTGATGAGACAGGGCCGCGTGCATAAAGCGGTCCGGGAACTTCAGGCTCCCATTCCCGGTCACGGGTTTCCTCCCCCGCCGGCTGAGCCGGGTCCCGCTCCGAGAGCCGTGAAATAAGCCGAAAGGCGTAAAATAAAAAGATGTTTTAGGTTGTCTTCCCCCGGAGCGGATAGTAGCAGCTCCGGGGATTTTTGAGGCTGGAAAAAGACGGATTTTACTGCTCCCTTATCCTCTTTTGGCTTGTTGAAGCGCACGTTCCTATCAATTATTGTCCGCGTTTCCGGGTTGAAAATCTCCCCCCTTGATTTGTTTTTTTTTTTTGATAAATTTTGATTATGAACAAAATTTATCAAAAACCCTTTCCTAGTGGAAAAAACGCCGGATTTACGCTGATAGAGCTGTTGGTGGTGGTGTTAATCATCGGCATTCTGTCGGCTGTTGCCTTGCCGCAATATACGGCGGCGGTGGAAAAAAGCCGTATGTCCGAAGCCCTCAGTGTTATCGCGGCTTTACAAAACAATGTGGATTTATATGTATTGGAAAATGGTTTCCCCCGTGGCAATATCGGTCTGACGGGGGACGGGAGCGGTAATTATTCGGTGGATATGGGGGTGAGCCTGAGTTCTCTCTCTTGCGAGAATAATACCTGCTCTTCTAAATATTTTAGTTATTCCGCCCATTGCGGCACCACCCCGGGGAGCGAGAAAGGGCAATGTTTTATTGGGGCCGACCGAAAAGATAAAGACGGGGAGCGGCTGTATCATATTTCCCGCGCGCGCAACGAAAGCGGCTGGGACATTTTACGCTGTTTTAATTGGGAAAACACCTCCGTCGGCAAAAAGATGTGCCGGATTATCAACGGATATTGAGCGATTTTGAAAAAATATTTCTCTTTACAAAAAACGCCCCCGTTTATGCGGGGGCGTTCGGTTTGGGAGAAAATTATTTTAACACTTCTTTCCAGGCCTGTTTTTCAGCTTCAATTTTTTGTTTGGTCTGGTCCACTTTGTTTTGAACGGCCTGTTTGGCCAGTTCGCTCGTCACGCTGGTGTTGTTTTTCTGGGCGTTTTCGGAAGCGGTTTTGGCCTCTTCATACGCTTTTTTGGCGTCCAAAAGTTTTTGGCGCGTCTCAGCCGATTTTTGCAAGGCTTCGTCCAGCGTCATCGGCGTATTGGCTGAGGTGGGTGCGGAAGCGGTGCCGGCTCCGGCGCACGCGCCGAGCAGAAAAGCAGAGCACAAAACGGAAAGAATAGCGGTTTTCTTCATGAAAGATCTCCTGTATTTGGGATAAATATATTGTATAAAAAGTTTGTTGAAAAATGCATTTAGCGTTTCTTTCCTCCC
>CAMGSK010000143.1 GCA_946061795.1 uncultured Elusimicrobium sp. | reverse complement strand
GGCAGCAAGAGGACGGCCAGCACCGCCGCGGCCAAAATAAAGTAAGTGGAAGCCGGAAACACAAAAATTTCCCGTCCTGCCGGGCCGAAGAACAGCTCCAGCATGGCCAAACTGATGTGAAAACGGTATTGGGTGTAAACAAAAACGTCCAACAGCAAGGCCAAGTTAAACGCGCTGCCCAGCGCCACCGCCGCGATAAACGCGCTTTTCTTTCCCGCCGCTCTGGCCGCACAAAGCAAAAGAAACAGTCCCAGCGCAAATAAAAACGCATGGCCGGGAATGAACAGCGCCGTAAACGCCGCCCCGGTCCAGGACGGGTAAAATCCGCTGACGAAAAAATACGCCAAAAACAAGACGCACCACGCCAAAAATTCCAAAAAACAAAACCAAAAAATATTTTTCCAAGTCATATATTTATTATAGCTAATCGGCGCGTTTGGCCGCCCGTTTGGCGGGAGTAAGCAGTGCGTCGGTCAGCTCCAGCGCGGCCAGCCAGCATACCCGCGCCGCCGCCGGGGTGAGCGGGCAGCCGCCGGTCAGTTCTTTGCCGGGATGAATAAAATTTCTTTGCATGCGCGCCACGCGCCCCAAGCGCAGAATGTGTTGCGGCAGGAGCCGTTTTTCCGCGCAGAAAGCGATGAGTTCATAAAGAGACAATTCCGCCGCGTCTTTGCGCTTGCCGCCGGGCGGCGTAATTTTTTTGAGTTTCAGTTTGCTTTGTAAATACACCGCCAGCAGCATTTCCAAAAACGCGCCCGAAAGAGCGGCTACGGCCCGGCGGTTGTCAAAAAGATAGTTGAGGGCCAGCTCGTCAAAGCATTTTTCCAGCGCGGCGCGCCGGGCTTTTGGCGCGCGGGCCAGCAGGGCTTTGGCGGAAAAATAATGGATTTCTGCTAATTTTTGGGAAGTCAAACGCTCCGCGGCGCGTGTCCAGGCGCGGGGAACCGGGCCGGACGGCGTGCGTCCGGAGGAATGTTTTTCCGCATATTTGCTCAAGGCCGCCAGCGGCGTATAGGGCGGAATTTGCGTTTCCCGCCGCGTTTGAAGGGAAAGCTTCAGCTTTTTCGCCTCCGGTTCGCCCGGGTTCTGGGCCAGCAGGGTCTTGGTAATTTCTTCCGCCCGATCATACTCCCCCCGCGCCATAAACGCCTGCGCCACCGCCGGGTGGGCCAGTTCGTTTTCCATTCCGTCCGGAGCAAATGTCAGCAAAAGGCGGTAAATTTTTAGCAAATCGGCGTAGCGGGCGGCCAGTCGCAAATCCGTGTACAGCCGCGTCAGCTCGGCGGTAAACGGCGCGCCGCGCAGCATGAGGCGTTTAATTTCGTCCGCGCGGGCGTAAGGACGGGAGCCGTGAGAGGAAGTCATAAAACGTATGGTAGCAATTTGAGGTCTTGCAAGGCAAAAAATCCCTCGCGTCCGTTTCAAAAAAGATAAAATATATTTCTATGGAAAAAGAACAAAATACGGCTGCGGCCAAAACGTCGCTGATGGCGGAACTGAAAATCATTTTTTCGTCTTCGCGGGCTTTTTGGCTGGTAAATTTGGTCAATTTCGGCGAAGGGATTTGTTATTTCGGCGTATTGACGTTGATGACGCTCTTTTTGGGCGGCACGGTGGGGATGAGCGACGCCATGACGGGCGTGAGCGTATCCACCTTTACGGGACTGGTCACGCTGTTTATGTTCGGCGGCGGCTTCGTTTCCGATAAATACGGCGTGCGCAAAGCGTTGACCATTTCTTTGGTTCTGCTTTTTGCCGGACGCGTGCTGCTGGGCTTTGCCGGAGTGCCCGCCGGCATGGGGCTGAAACCTGTCGGGTTTGCCATGTCGTGGCTGGCCATTTTGTTTATGGCGCTGGGGTCCGGGATTTTGCAGCCCGCCCTGTATGCCGGAGCAAAGGAATACACCAACCCCAAAGTCTCCGCCATTGCGTTTAGCTTTATTTACGCCATTATGAATCTGGGCATCGTATGTGAAAATTTTATTTCCCCTTTTATCCGCACCGACGAACCGTTTATCGGCGGATTGCACGGACTGGGCTGGGGCATTATGGGCGTATTCTTGACGTGCACGGCCATTACGGGGCTGCTGCTTTTGGCGCATATGACGTTGTTTACCAAAAAAATTGAACGCAGCTGCCGCGTGGCGGTGGTGGACGAGGATGAAAATAAAAACAAAACTTGGAAACAGCGTTTTGCCGAAATGCCCATACGCGACGCGCGCTTTATGTGGTTTATTTTTATTTTGCTGCCGGTGCAGACACTGTTTGCGCATCAGTTTTTGACCATGCCGGATTATATTTTCCGCGTTTTTCCGCCGGAGGTGGCTGCGAAATTCGAATGGATTAACGGGATTAACCCGTTTATCATCGTCATTTTTGTGCCGCTGATTGCCATGCTGACGCGCAACGTCAGCGTATTCAAAATGCTGATCGTCGGCACTTCCGTTTCCGCCGCCACGACGTTTTTGCTCATCGGCCAGCGGCCGGATTTGACGATGCTGATTTTGTACGTCGTCATTTTCTCGTTGGGTGAGGCGGCTTGGTCTTCGCGTTTTTACGAATACGTGGGCGATTTGGCTCCCGTCGGCCAAGTGGGCGCGTATATGGGCCTGGCGGGACTGCCGTGGTTTTTGGCCAAATTTACCACCGGTTTGTATTCCGGCTCCGTACTGGCTCACTTCATTCCGAAAGAAGGCCCGCAGGACCCGGGCGGCATGTGGCTCATTTACGCGCTGATTGCCTGTATTACTCCCGTCGGACTGCTGCTGACGCGCAAATGGATTGAGGGCGGCGCGAAAAAAGCCTGATCTTTGCCGTTTTCCGCCCGGGCGGGCGCCCGGGCGGAAACGGACGCAGATTTTGAATATTTGGCTGAATATTTGTAAAATAAAAAAAATGTTTTAACGCCC
>CAMGSK010000142.1 GCA_946061795.1 uncultured Elusimicrobium sp. | reverse complement strand
TTGGAATCGGAAAAGATGAGCTATAACTTGGCCGAATCCAACTTTAAACGCTATAAAGCGTTGTACGCCAAAAATTACGTGGCCAAAACGGATTTGGAGCAATATGAACTGGCTTACGTCAATGCCAAAAGTTCGTTGAACTCCGCCGAGTCGCGCGTCATTCAGGCGCAGGCTTCTCTGGACCGCGCCAAAAAAGACTTGGACAACACCCGCATCGTCTCCCCCATAGACGGCGTGGTGCTGACCAAAAAAGTCAGCGAGGGCCAATCTCTCACTTCCGGCTACGCCACGCCGGAAATGTTTACGCTGGCACAGGATTTGAGCAAGATGCAAATAGAAGCCAAAATTTCTGAAGCCGACGTGGTAAAAATCAAAGAGGGGCAAACCGCCCGCTTTACGCTGGACGGATATCCGGATGAAAAGTTCTCCGGAGTCATCCGCCAGGTGCGCACGAACTATTCCTCCTCTTCGTCATCGTCTTCTTCGTACAACAGTTCTTCTTCCGGTACCACTTATACGGTGGTTATTGACGTGGACAACGCCGAAGGAAAATTCAAACCCGGCATGACGGCCACCATTACCATTCAAACCGCCGATAAAAAAGGCGTGCTGCTGGTGCCCAATGAAGCCTTGCGTTTTTCCCCCTCTTCCAACAAAGAGAAGTTTGACACCACTGGCGTGTGGATATTGGAAGAAGGCAAAGAGCCCAAAAGAGAAGAAGTGAAAATGGGCATTATGTCGGAGAAGAAAACGGAAGTCTCTTCTTCTGCGCTCAAAGAAGGGCAAAAGGTCATCGTGTCCGAAGCGGGTGCGGCTTCCAACGCGCCGGAATTCGGCCGCCGCCGGAGAAGATAATGAGCCTGATTGAAACCTCCGATTTATACAAAACTTATACGCTCGGCGACGTGCAGGTGCACGCTTTGCAGGGAGTGAGCGTGTCTGTGGAGCGCGGAGAGTTTGTGGCGGTTATGGGGCCGTCCGGAAGCGGGAAATCCACGTTTATGAATATTTTAGGATGTCTGGACAAGCCCACCAGCGGCAAATATATTTTGGACGGAATCGATGTGACCGCGGCGGATTTGTCCAAACTGGCCGGCGTGAGGAACCGCAAAATCGGTTTTGTGTTTCAGGGGTTTAACCTCATCAGCCGCACCACCGCGCTGGAAAATGTGGAATTGCCCATGGTGTATAATCACACGCCGTCTCATTTGCGCAGGGAAAAGGCTTTGGCCGCTTTGAAGGCGGTGGGCCTGGAACAGCGCGCTTACCATATGCCCAACCAGCTCTCCGGCGGGCAGCAGCAGCGCGTGGCCATTGCGCGCAGCCTGGTATGTGACGCGCCTATTATTTTCGCCGATGAACCTACCGGCAATTTGGACACCAAAATGAGCGTGGAAGTCATGGATTTGTTCACCCGGCTGAACAAAGAAATGGGCAAAACGATTATTCTGATCACGCACGAGCCCGACATCGCGCGCTACGCCGGACGGTTGATCGTGTTCCGCGACGGGAAAAAAGTGAAAGACGAGGTGCAGCAATGATAGATACCCTGCTTTCCGTATTCCGCATATCTTTTAAAGCCATTTTTGCCAATAAAATGCGCGCGGCGCTGACCAGCCTGGGCATTGTCATCGGCGTGGCGGCGGTGATTACCATGCTGGCCGTCGGCAGCGGTACGCAGCAGAATATGGCGGAGCGTTTTTCCCGCTTCGGCACCAATACCCTTTATTTGCGCCAGCCGTGGGATTTGGATGAAAGCATATCTTCCCCCAAAGACGTGACGATGGATGACGTACGCGCCATTCGGCGTTTGCCGGGGGTGACGTCCGCCGCACCGTATATCAGTTCCGGCTTTTCCGTTAAATACGGCATTACGTCCACTTCCATTAGCGTATTAGCTACGGATACGGATATTTTTAAAACCTATGACTGGGAGTTGGCCAGCGGCCGGGAATTTACGGAGCGGGAAGTGGCCGAGTACGCCCAAGTGGCCGTGCTGGGCGAAACGGTGGCCCAAACCATTTTTAACGATGTGGATCCTATTGGCAAGACCGTGATTTTTGACGGGATTCCTTTTAAGGTCATCGGCGTGATGAAAAAGAACGGACAGGGAGGCTGGGGCTTTGATATGGACGAAGGAACCCTGATTCCCTATACCACCGGAAAAGTGAAAATGAATACCGGCTGGACCAGATCTGACCGCCGCGCGCTGGACCAAGTGATTATCCGCGTCAAGGATTTTAACCATATTGATGAAACGAAAAACGCCATCAGCAACGCCGTGCGCAATACGCATAGGATTCATCCTCTGGGAAAAGACGACTTTCAGCTGGACGATTTTGCCTCTTTTGTGGAGGAAGCCAAAGCCGCCAGCAAGACCATGGGGCTTTTGTTGGCTGTTATTGGTGCGGTATCTTTGCTGGTGGGCGGCATCGGCGTGATGAACATTATGCTGGTATCTGTGACGGAACGCACGCGCGAAATCGGCATACGTATGGCCATCGGGGCCACCAGCGCCGATATACGGCTGCAGTTTTTGGCGGAATCGGTCACGCTTTCCTGCATAGGCGGGCTGATTGGCGTGGCGCTGGGCGTGGGCGTGACGCTCTTTGTGGCTTCTCACAGCCAGGATATTCCCGCCCGGCTGAGCTGGTGGTCCATATTGCTCTCTTTCGGGTTTTCCGCCGCAACGGGTATATTTTTCGGGTTTTACCCGGCGTATAAAGCGTCCAAACTCACGCCTATTGACGCGCTGAGATACGAATAAAAACCGGCGGATGTTTTTGGCAAGCGGGGCAAAACGCATTGGTTCCAGCAGGGGAATGTCGTAATCCGGGCGGGTGATGTGATGTCCACCGCCCATGTTCAGCCATGTCATCCCGGGGAGCACGTCGCCGAATTTCTCCGCCACGGCGTCGAGGGTGATATC
>CAMGSK010000141.1 GCA_946061795.1 uncultured Elusimicrobium sp. | reverse complement strand
CCACGTCCGCGCCGGAGCCCATGACGACCACCAGTCTTTCCGCGTCGGCGTCGCCGACGTATTGGAACAGGTCGTATTTGCGGCCGGTGAGTTTTTCAAATTTGGCCATTTCTTCTTTCACGACGGCCGGGGTGGCGTCATAAAATTTGTTGACGGCTTCGCGCGCCTGGAAATAAACGTCGGGGTTGGCGGCGGTACCGCGCACGGTGGGGTGCTCGGGGTTGAGGCCGCGGCCTTTGTGCTCGGCGATGAGTTTTTCGTCCATCATTTCGGCCATTTGTTCTTTGGTCAGAGGTTCCACCATGTTCAGCTCGTGGCTGGTACGGAATCCGTCAAAGAAATGCACGAACGGCACGCGGGCTTTCAGCGTGGCGGCCTGGGCGATGAGCGCCATATCCATGGCTTCCTGCGGGTTGTCGGAGCACAGCATGGCCCAGCCGGTCTGGCGCACGGACATAACGTCGGAATGATCGCCGAAGATGGACAAGGCCGTGGTGGCCAAGGCGCGCGCGGACACGTGGAATACGGTCGGCGTCAGTTCACCCGCGATTTTGTACATGTTCGGGATCATCAGCAAAAGACCCTGCGAAGCGGTAAAAGTGGTGGTCAGCGCACCGGCGGTCAAAGCTCCGTGCACCGCGCCGGAAGCGCCGCCTTCAGACTGCATTTCCGTCACGACGGGCACGTTGCCCCAGATGTTGGTTTCGCCTTTGGCGCTTTTGGCGTCGCAGATTTCGCCCATGGTGGAAGAGGGGGTAATGGGGTAAATCGCGATAACTTCGTTGGTGGCGTGCGCGACGTGGGATACCGCCGCGTTGCCGTCCATAGCGACTAGTTTGGCCATAGAGTAAGTCTCCTTTGTGGTAATATAAAACGAGTTCCGTTTCCGTGCGTTCAAAAACAGAGGTGCCGTATAGGTGCGCGAAAGCGGTTGATAACTACGTTTACATTGTATAATTTTTGCCCCTCCGGCACAAATGCGCGCGTTCGGGGAAACGGCGGCATTCATCCCTTGTTTGGCGCGGCGTGCGCGCGGAAAAAATATTTGATACACTTTGAACATATGAAAACGTATGGGCTAAAACGCCGTCTTTACGCCTGCCGTCCCTTATGCGTAGCCTATGAAATGCTGCGTTGGGCGGGGCATAAAATTTTCTTTTTTGTTCATTCTCCCACTCCTGCGTGGTACCGCTTCGGCAAAAAACGCGGGGGGCGGGTTTGTTCCGCGGTAAAAAATCCGGCTTGGTATCGCATCCGCCGCCCGCTTTACCGCCACGAGCACGTGTATTATGATTTTGACGCGGCGTTGGCCGCCAACCCCAAACTGCGCGGTCTGGCGTTGGTGTTTTTTATGGGGATAGGAGACTATCTGTACGCCACGCCGATGATTGAGGCGCTCAAAGCCAAATATCCGCGCCTGTCTTTTCACGCGCACGTCGGCGCGCAGTTTGACAGAAACAATTCTCCTTTGGTGGGCAAATTGCTGGAGAAAAACCCGAATATAGACAAGGTGTTTTATTTTGAAGGGTTTCGCCATCCGCTGATCTGGAAAAATTACGATTATGAGGATGTGTTCAAAAATATCCCGGAAGGATTTTTGGCCGTGCCGGTATATTACGATTACTCCGTAAACGTGCCGCACCGCGTCAGCAGTTTGTTTGAGACATTCGGCCTTCCTTTGCCGCAACCGCTTCCCGCCCCAAAGATGTATTTCCCGCAGAAACCTTCATGGCTGGTGGAGATGAACTGTCTGGAAATTTCGCAGAAAGCGCGCGGGAAAAAAGGAATTGTTTTCCTTCAGCTGGATTCCCGGGGTTCCAATTATACTTACCCCCATATGCGCGCGCTGGCGGAGGGATTGATTGCGGAGGGTTATTTTGTACTCAGCGTGACCAAAGGCGGCCCGGACAACAACCCGGATTATGAATTGATAGACATTAAACGTTTTTCCATTAACGAGACCTGGCATTTGCTCAGCTTGCTTAAAGAAGCGTTTCCGCTGTATGTGATTGCGGTCAACTCCGTTTTTTGGGCCGCCTCGGCGGGTTTGAATTTGCCGAATTTGGGCCTGCAGCACTGGGTGGATAAAAAAGTGCATAATTTGTGGTATCCCAATATTGAGGTGGTCACCAATCATTTTTATCCGCTCCTGCCGCCGGAAAAGCAAATCCTCGCTCCGGCGGAAAGCTATACGCCGCACAATCAAAAAATCATTGATTACAAGCCGGACTGGGTGATTAAATGGTTTAAAGAAAAATTCGGGAAATAGCGTCACGTATTTATTTAGAATGCAAAGGACCCGGCGGATAATGCCGGGTCCTTGTCATCTAAAACGTCGGTCCGAGCATGAAGATAAATAAAACGGGTTCCATATTTGATTTGACACAGAAAAGCCCCGGGTGCGTGCCCGGGGCTTTTTATTGAAAAACCGACGGTGTCAGAGTTATTTGTATTCGTTGTAGCTGACGATTTCTTCAAAGCTTTTGCGCGGTCTGGGCGCGGGCGATTCCGCCGGGTAGCCCAGGGAAATCAGGTGCTCCACCTTTTTTCCTTTGGGAAGTTTTAAGAATTTGGCCGCTTTGTCCGAGTTCAGCCATCCTATCCAGCAGCTGCCTAAGCCCAGGTCCTGCGCGCGCAACACCAAATGTTCGCAGGAAATCCCTTGGTCCACCAGATAAAATTCCGTTTTACGGAAGAAATTGCCGATGCGCGAGGTGAAATTCCCCGCGTCCGATATGACCGCAATGAGAACGGGGGCTTTTTCGGCCCATTTGCTCATGGCATAGACGCCGCTGAAGGCTTCCTTACAGAAGGCGTTTTTGATTTCCGGGTCATCCAACACCACAAAGTGCCACGGCTGGGAATTGCAGGCGGAAGGAGCCAGACGGGCCGCTTCCAGACAGGCGTTTGTTTTTTCGCGTTCCACGGGCCGGTTTTCATATTTTCGCACGCTTCGGCGGGCGGAGATGAGTTGTTCAAGTTCCATGTTTTTCTCCAGAAATAGTCTTTGTACTATGGTAGCAAAAAGCGCGCGGACATGGCCAACGGGGAATATAAGAAAAAAATAGTTGATTCTTTGCTTGATAATTAATATGTCGGCGGAAGCAAAGCC
>CAMGSK010000140.1 GCA_946061795.1 uncultured Elusimicrobium sp. | reverse complement strand
CCCTTGAGTAAGAGTCATTTCCCCCTCGGAGACGGTAAATCCGGTTAAAATCCCCTGCGCCAGCCAGTTCAGGAGCGGAGCGGAAACGGCCAGTACCAACAACCATTTAATCCGTCCGGTCAAAAGGGCCGTTCCTCTGCGCAGAATATCACTGATGGAAAAAGAAATTTGTTCGTTCATAACGGTTTATCGGACATCTTGATGCTTTGCTGCCCTTCGTCTCCCTTTTGTTGTTCGGCGCGTTGTTTGCGCTCCTGCATTTGCCGTTCGTTTTCCGCCAGACGCTGGGCCATGTCTTCGTCAAACAGAATGGTGGGCATGCGGTCTTCTTCTTGGTCTATGGCATTGGCCAAATGTTCCTGCGCTTGATACACCTGGTCCAGATGACGGGTGGTGTCTTCATCGGTATGAGTGCGGATAGCCGCTTGTTTTACTTCCACTTCCGATAAAATGTCTTCCGCCAGCTGGCCGTTTTGGTCCGTCAGCTCTCCGGTAAGATTGATTTCCCGTCCGGAAATCGGGCTGTTGTGATAGTCCAAATTCAAAAACAGTGCGACAAAAGTCGCTTGTATGGACAGCATGATGAAGCCGTTCAAAGCCATAAAGATGACGGCAATAGCGATAATCATCGGTTTGGAAATTCCGGCCAGCCAGCCCATCAGCATAAACGGAAGCATTTGCGCCGCCATGGCGGAATCCCCGGAGAAGAAAAGTGCAGAGACTTCAGGAGAAAGCAACGCTTTTACCAAACAGGCGGCCGCCAAAACCAGACAAACGACCAGCCCTATCCACACCAGCACGGCCAGAAGAATGCGCCACCAATATCTTGTGGTCAAATCCCAACTGTAGCGCAATGCCCCGATGGGACCTTCATCCCGCAGCGCGGCGGCGTAGAGGGTAAACATAAACGGCAGCTGCAGCAAAACCACCCCTAAGGTGACCAAGAACACCACCGTAGAAGAGCCGGAAAGAGAGGCTCCAAAGGAAAGCAGAGCGCTGGGAATGAGCAAAATCAAAGTGCTGAGCACGAAGTAAAAAGCGGGACGCAAAGAGCCGGAGAAACTTTCCGTCATGGTCAACCCTCTTTTTTCCAATTTGGCCGCCAAGAGCTGTGCTACGGCGGTCATCAGCACGAAGTTAAAGAAATAGATAAGGATATAAACGGGAACGGCTAAAATCACTGTGGCGGTGGGGCCGAACAAAAAGCCCGCCAAAGCCACGACTCCGATAGCAAGTCCTGAGAGCAACGCAATAAAAAGGACCAGAGCCAACACGGACCCGAACGCTTTGTTGGCGGTTTTAAATCCCAAACCGATTAACTGCAAAGGAGAAAGAAATCCGTTTTTGATGTCCATAGTATTTTCCTCATTTTTATTATAGCAAAATCCGTTCGCGCGCAAAGAGTTTTTTAGCGTTTGCCCAATTCTTCGGCCGCAGCGGCCGCGCTGGCCCACGCCCAGTGCAGATTGTATCCGCCCACCCGTCCCGTCACGTCCAGCGCTTCTCCTATAATAAACAGTCCGGGAATGGTTTTGCATTCCATGGTGGCGGGACGGATTTGGCTCACGTCAACGCCTCCGGCCGTCGCTTCCGCCCGGGAGAAGCCTCCCGTTTGCGTGGGTACAAATTCAAACCGGTTTAGTTGTTGCGCCGCCGCGCGCAGGGAGGCGTTGCTCGCGTCCGCCGCCCGTACATCCAGGCCGCCCAGCCACATTTTGCTGATCTTGCAAGAGAGCAACTGCGCCAAAATACGGGAAAACGGCAAAGGTTCGTTTTTGTGCGTTCTTAATAAAGTTTCCGCGTCGTTTCCCGGCAATAAGTTAATGCGTATCTTTTCCCCTTCCCGCCAGTACAGAGACGCCTGCAAAGCTGCCGGACCGCTGATCCCCTCGTGCGTAAAAAGCAAAGCGCCTTTTTCCGTTCTTTTTCCGACGGAAATTTCCGCTTTCAAACTGTTTCCCGCCAGGGCGCGGCAAATTCCGCGCAGGGGTTCTGGGACGCAAAATCCCGTCAGCGCTGGGCGAAGCTCGGTCACTTTCAGTCCCAAAGCGCGGGCGGTTTGGTAAGCAAAACCGCTTGCTCCCAGTTGCGGATAAGACAATCCTCCCGTCGCCAGTACCACATAGCGGGAAAAAATATTTCCCCGGGAAGTTTGGATGCAAAACAAATCTTTTTCTTTTTTTAAGGATAATACTTGGACGGACGTGGAGATCTCCGTGTTGTTTTGGCGGGCTCTGCGGTGCAAAAATTCGGACACTTCTTCTGCGCTTCGCGCAAACAGCCGCCCCGGTTCAGTTTCTTTAAAAGGAATGGCGGCTTGCTGCAGCAGCCGGACAAAATCCGACGGCTTAAACGCGGCCAGCGCATTGTGGCAAAAATGTTTTTCAGAACAGAGATAGTCTTGTGCGCGGAGATGAAGGTGGGTAAAATTGCATTTCCCTCCTCCGCTTACGGCCAGTTTGGCTCCGGTTCGGGCATTGTGTTCCAGTAAGAGTTTCGGCGCAAGGTAAGAGCCCGCACACATCAGTCCGGAGGCTCCGCCTCCGATGATGACGCTGTGCCGTATATCCGGAAAAATTTCGCTCACTGTTCGGGGGTGACTTTGGATTTTGGTTTTTGCAAGGCTTCGTGCAGCATGCCCCAGAAGGCTTCTCTTGTCCCGTCGTAATATTGCAAGTCTCTGGCTTCAAAGCGCATGAGCGCAAAGTCCGGATCATTGACTCCGTCCGGAAATTGGTTTTCCCAATCCTTCTGCCAGAACTCCGCGCAAATTTTCGGGTCCTTGACCAACGTGCAAAATCCTTTCAGCTGGCAGATTTCGCCCGTCGTCACGTCATAATAATATAAAGAGGTTTTAGGACAGTTCATAGCTTGGCGGAAGCGGGTGGAATAGCGGTTCAGCGGAAAATAGTTTTCCAATTTCTTGTAGTTGATTTTTTTGGCTAAAGCGGGAAACCGCCGGGTGTTGGCCAAATTAACGCGGTAGGCATTGTCGGGAAATCCGTTCTCGTCAATACTGCACGCCAGCAGCCAGGTGGAACGTTGAATCAAACTTAAAGCCTGGCGATATGATTTTTTCGCTTCCATAAATTTTCCCCCGTTTTACGGATATATATTATTTTAACATAAATTACCTATCTTTTATCCTTTTTTTCCGTTGA
>CAMGSK010000139.1 GCA_946061795.1 uncultured Elusimicrobium sp. | reverse complement strand
AAAGTGTATTTTTCCGTCTTCGGCAGCCCGGAAGACAAAAAGAAAACGCAGGAGCAGCTCTCTCTGCTGCGCAAGGAACTCGGCGCGCTGCTGCGCCACCGGCTGCACTTAAAACGCATCCCCTCTTTCAGTTTTGAATACGACGACACTCCTGAAAAAGCCAGCCGCGTGGAAAGTATTTTTAAAGTCATAGAGAAAGAGCACGAAAATGAATAAATACGACTCTTTTCAGCAAATTTGGAAAGCCATTGAGCAGGGACAAAATTTCTTCGTTGCGGGCCATTTAAACCCGGACGGGGATTCTTTGGGCTGCACGCTGGCAGTATGTTCGCTCTTGGAACGTTTGGGCAAAACGGCGTACGCTTACGCTTCTCCCGCCATAGGGAAGGATTTGCTCTTCCTGCCCGGCTTGCAAAAGATACACGTCAGCGAACTGCCGGCCAAACCGCAGTTTGACACGGTGATTTTGTTGGAATGTTCCGACCGCAAACGCGGAGGCGATTTGGAAAGCGTATTGCAAAACGCCAAAACGCTGGTCAACATAGACCACCACTTGGTCAGCGACGCTTACGGAGACGTCAATCATATAGATTCCTCTGCCTCTTCCACGGCCGAAATTATTTTTCAGCTTTTTGAAGCCAATGAAGAAGGCGTCCTGCCCACCCCGGACGAAGCCACCTGCCTCTACACGGGATTGGTGACGGATACGGGCAGGTTTCTTCACACCAACACCACCGCCGAAGCGCTGCGCGTGGCGTCTGCCTTGGTGGCCTTGGGCGCGGACGTAAACAAAATCAACCAAGTCATCTATTTCACCAAATCATACACCGAGCTGAAACTGCTGGGGCGCGCGCTGGAAAAAATGCAATTGCTGTTCCAGAAAAAATACAGCCAAATCATCTTGACGCAGGCGGATTTTGAACCGCTCAACGCCGTTCCCTCCCAAACGCAGGGCATCGTCAGCCAGCCCACAATGATTCCCGGGGTGGAAGTATCCGCTTTGATTAAAGAAGAAAAAGACAAAGTCTCCGTCAACTTGCGCTCGCGCAACAAAATAGACGTCAGCTCCATCGCCCAAAAATTCGGCGGAGGAGGCCATGCGCGCGCGGCGGGATTTAAAGTGACGGGCAAATCCGTACAGACGGTGGCCGACGAACTGGCCGAAGCCGTGCAAGAAACACTTTCCAATGCCCACTGATTTGGTCGGTCTGCTGCCCGTAGATAAACCGCAGAATTTCACATCCAACGATGTGGTGGCCGTTGCGCGCCGCGCGCTGGGCACCAAATGCATCGGACACAGCGGCACGCTGGACCCTATGGCCACGGGCCTGCTGATTTTGCTGGTGGGACGCCCCGCCACGCGCCTGCAGGAGCGTTTTTTAAAACTTCCCAAAATTTATGAGGCGGAATTGACGCTCGGCGCGGAGACGGACAGCTGGGACGCACAGGGCGAAGTGGTCCGAACTCTTCCCGTTCCGGCTCTGACGCAGGCGCAAATCCGCGCCGCGGCCAACAGCCTGACAGGAGAAGTCCTCCAGCAAATCCCCCCTTTCAGCGCCAAAAAAATCAACGGACGGAAAATGTACGACTTGGCGCGCGCCGGCAAACCGGTGGAGGACCGTTTTAACCGCGTCCAAATTACCGCCTGGGAAAACCTCCGCTTTGACGGGCGAGACAAAATTTCTTTTACCCTGCACTGCGCCTGCGGCACCTATGTGCGCTCTTTGGGGCTGATGTTGGCCCGCGCGCTGGGCACCACGGGCCATTTGACCGCTCTGCGCCGCACGCACATCGGTCCGTTTTGCGTGGACGGAGCGTTTGACGGAGCGCAGCTGAAAACCGCCCCAAGGGAAGAAATTGTAAAATATTTCAAGGAACCCGTTTTATGAAACGCAAACGTTTTATCACTATCGGCACCTTTGACGGCGTACACCCCGGGCACCGCGTTTTGTTCAACCGCCTGGAACAGCTGGCTGCGCAGTATTTGATGAAGCCGCTGGCGCTGTATTTCCCGTATCCGCCCAAAACCTTGCTCTCCCCCCGCCCGGAAATGACCGTACTTTCTACGCCGCCGGAGAAAAAATATTTGCTCAAATGTGCGGCCGTCCCGGCGGAAGAACTCAATTTCATGATGTACCGCGAATATACGCCGGAGCATTTCTTTAAAAAAGTCCTTTTGCAAAAATACGACTGCGGCGGCATTCTGGCCGGGCCGGATTTCGCATTCGGGAAAAACCGGGAAGGAGACGGCGCGTGGCTACGGCGCAAATGCGAACAGCTGGGTCTGCCCTGCGAAATATTGCCTTTTTACAACGCACCGGACGGGGCGAAAGTGTCTTCTTCCCTCATCCGCAAAACGTTGGCCGACGGGAGAATCCGCGAAGCCAACGGCCTGCTGGGCCGCCGCTACAGTTTGGAAGGACGCGTGGTGTGCGGGCACAAACTGGGCCGCAAATTGGGCTTCCCGACGGCCAATCTGGACGTTAATTTTTATAAACTTCTGCCGCTGGGCGTATTTGCGGTGCGCGTGCGCGTGGGACGCAAATATTACCACGGTATTTGTAATATCGGCTTCCGGCCGACGGTAAACTCCATTCATTCCGTCATTCCTCTGACGGAAGTGCATATTTTGGATTTCCACCAGTCCATTTACGGACGGCGTATAGAAGTGGAATTTTACGACAAAATGCGCGGAGAAATGAAATTTGACGGCCTGGACGCACTGAAAGTCCAGCTGGAACGCGACAAATGCGCCGCAAGAGAAATCATACCGCAGGCGGACTTGGCGGCGTGAAATTTTAATAAACCAAAACCCCGCATTCAGCGGGGTTTTAAAATGATTTCTCGCATTGGGCAACTTTGTATATTTAACAACAGGAGCAGTGGGCAGAATCCTCGCGAACTCCCAACATTTTTAGTAAATCATAAGAAACTTCACCATTGCAGCCGTCCGTATTCTGAGAACCGACAAACTCCCCATCGTCATTTACACACAGACAGACGTCTCCTTTTAAATACATAGCCGCAGCTTTTCCGTCTCCATCCACATCTGTTGTTCGGTATCGGAAATTTCCCACACGACAATTATATTCATCTCCGCCAGATTCACAAGGAAGAGAAATACTTAAATTAGAGAAACTGCTGCAGGGAACGGTTGACAAAGAATCCACTTTTATTCCCGTTTCCAGTTCACATATTTTGACCGCGTTTGAAATCGCCTTCAGATTCACAAACGCTTCGGCAAAGCGTGCTCCCTAAACTTTAAATATTAATAATTGTTGTTAAATATGTTTCTAAACAAGTCTTCA
>CAMGSK010000138.1 GCA_946061795.1 uncultured Elusimicrobium sp. | reverse complement strand
GGCAAGTAATACCATGGGATAAATCTCAAATTAGACCAGGTGATTGTATGGGATACGGGGCAGGCCGCGTTGATGTGGGAAGGGGAAATCGGTGTGATGGTAAACCAGGGGGCGGCGTTGTACGTCAAGCCCGGCACGCGGCTGGGGGGAAACTGGAAACGCGGAGATTGGAGCCTGAGCGCGGGATTTAAAATCCTGTATTTGTAAGGTGTGCGGGCTTGTGTCTGTTCTATTTTCCCGACGGAGAAAATAAAAATTTTGTAAACATTTAGAAAAAATGTTAAAATATTCATGTAGTAAAAAAGAGTCTTTTAAAGAAACAGATTTCCGCGCCCATAGCTCAATGGATAGAGTGTCAGCCTGCGGAGCTGAAGATACAAGTTCGATTCCTGTTGGGCGCACCATTAAATAAAAATCCCGGCCAAAAGCCGGGTTTTTTATTTAATGGCGGAGCCGACTTATTTGGACTGACTTATTTATTGTTCTGTACAATATGGCCTTATAAGAGGGCTATGCTTCCTCCCTGCTGATCTTCAATAAAAATCTTGACAAAACTAATCTTTTTTTAGTATAAGTAAAAATCTTCGCAGCATCTTCAGTCGTTTTATCCTCTCTATTTCTATTTGTATCAATCGCCGCGCTGTTGGCGCGCGCGCCGTTCTGTGCAGTTAATCTAAAGGAGTGTAAACATGAAAAGTTATATAAAACGCGGTTTTGCCGCGTATCCCGAAGAAGATGAAACCAACGGGCGGGGGCAGGATTTATGGGCTCGCCCGGCCAAAGACAGCGTGGAGGTGCTGATGACGTATCCGCCAAAACTCAGAGTAAACGGCAAAATAGTCCCTTGGCCGGAAGGCCAAAGCCCGGAGGATGTCTATCGGGAGTATTTGCATCTGGAAAATAAACAAACAGAGACGGGGTTTACCCCTTTGCGCGGCAGGCAAACGGAAGATTTGGAAGATATAAAGGATTTTTCTCTGCCGTCTGCGCAGAAAGAAGACTCCGGACAACTACACCCGTTGCGCAAGCAATATTTAGAAAACCGCTTGGAGCAGCTGGACTACGCCGAGCGTCAGCAGCGGAGGCAAGACGACTTTACCACCCGCATGTACGGGCGGGAAAATTACGGGGAGGAACGGGAAAAGATTTTGGAGGAATTGCGTTCCGGGAAGCAGTCGCGTCTGCCGGATGCTCGCACTCAAGATGAAAAATTTTGGGAATTGGCGGACCGGCAAACCGCAAAGGAGAAATATCCCCAAACTCCGCCTAAAGTGGGAGAGGAAATCAGCCGTTTCCGCCGGGAGCACCCGAAAGAATACGATGAACATATGAAAAACATGAAAGATGACGCCAAAACCTGGGACGAAATCAATAAAGACATTCAGCAGGGCAAAATGAGCCCGGAGCAAATTTCGGATGCGCAGTGGGGCGGCATTTTGGAAAAGAGTTCTAAGGACTTAGAGGCAGCGAAACAACAAAAAACAGATCCTTATTGTAATATTTACGCCCGGGACAGAATGTTAAAGAAAGGGATTTATATGCCTCCCGGTCAAAGCGCCAATCAGATGATTGAGCATATGGAAAGCCATCCGGAATCGTTTGAAAAATTGCCCAAGAAAAACGATGCAGACGGCAACCCTACGCTGTTGGACCATCAGCAAGCCCAGGATTTAAGTAAAAAGGGCCATACGGTGGTTGCCACGTATCACAATCCCAGCGATGAGGACCACGGACATATCGCCATTGTTAACGGCAAAGCCGGAATGAAAAAATCTGGCAGCGAACACTGGGGCACAAATGTTCCATCCGTTGACGGGTATAATACAACAGAGAAGCATATTATAGAGGGCCAATCTTTATCTTGGCAATTTAGCAAAGACAGAGAGCCGCGTATGGATTACTATGTTTTCAAAGGCCAGAGCCGTCCGCTGCGGTAATTTGTTATAATAGTTCCATGAAACATTTATTTGTGGCGCTATTGTGTTTTCTGTGTTGGACTCAAGGGTGGGCGGACAGCCTGCCCTTGAATCAATTTGATAAGAGGTTTCCTGCCCTGAAAGAACATAATGTCTTTGCTCGCTTTCGGGTTTTCTCCGCTCCGCAGCAGGATGAAGACGGGGCTTATATCTTGGGGGAATATACCAGTCACAATGAAGGCACGTCCTACTATATATTGGACGGCCATCTATATATGAACTTTACCAGTACGCTTTTCCATATTATGCCCATACAGCCGCTTCCCGCACTGGAAAGTTTCCAGTTTTGGCCTGTCACGAGCGATGACTATAAGGACAGGTTCTTTTCCAAAGCAAAAGTTCCGCCAATGGACGGGCGGAATTTTACACTTTCTTGCGGGGACAATTCTTTCGTTCAATTTACCAAAAAAATAGAGCCTGGAAAGCCGGGCATGGAAAACGATATTTACTATCTGATTACTTGGACGGAGAACGGCCAAACGCATACGTTTTCCCATGAAGAGACCTTCATATACCCCCTGGATGCCCCTCCGGGCCGCTTTGCTTTTTGCGACGGGAATATCTTGTATTTTGACGGCGCGGACGTTCCTTCGGTGAGGTGGGACAAGGCCCGGCGCGGTATTTTCTTTTACGATTTAAAAAACCGCCGCCGCGGCGTTTACAGCGCCACTCCGTATGAGCAAGGCGAAAAAAAGAAGTTCTACGCCTACAATCCCATCGGTATCCCCGGGACGGACTGGATGTTGTATTTGAAAGGAAATGAGGAAAACAGCGTAGATATGCTGGAGCGGGTGGTCGTCCGCAAAAGGCTGACCCAAGCGCAGGCTGACCAAGCCGCGTGGGAATACCGGCTTTGGCGTGAGAATCATAAGAAGAATACGACCAATAACTAAAACGGCGCTGCGGCGTTGCGGTTTTTATTATGAACATAGAAGTCCCCGGATTTGTTTTTTCCGGGGATTTTCTATGCCACAGTCAATAGGTCGATAAATAAGCACTTCCTTCTAACCCATAAAAACGCGCGACAAAACGCCGTTTAACGGCTAAAGTATAAGAGCAGGAAAGGCCGTTAAAACAAAAGGGGGAAAATATGGCTTTATATTATACCGATGACGCGGGTTTTGAAAAAGCGGTGGACGGATACCGCAAACCGAAAATGGTGGCTTTTTACGCCTCGTGGTGTCCGCATTGCCACCGCATGATGCCGCTGTTTGAAGAAGCGGCGAAACTGTATGACGGTAAGGTGCCTGTTTTTGCCGTGGATGTGGACAAAGCGCCCAAAGCGTCCGCCAAGTACGGGGTAAGAGGAATCCCGACCGTATTGTTTTTCAAAAACGCCAAAGATTATACTTCTTTAGCCGGGGAACGCTCTTTGGAAGAACGGAAAAGCGAATTGGACCGGCTGATTCAATGCAAACTCCGTTTGCA
>CAMGSK010000137.1 GCA_946061795.1 uncultured Elusimicrobium sp. | reverse complement strand
TTCTCGCTTCCAACATTTTTCAGTTCGATACCGAATCCTGACTGGTCGCCGAAGTATGCTAAAGCATACTTCCCGCAGCCTTTATCTCAGCGCGCGGCTGCTTCCTTCCGACGTAAGAGCGGCTTTTTCCATAGCCTATTTATTATGCCGCTACGCAGACAGTATTGCCGATACGGCTTTGCTCTCTCCCCAAAAAAGACTGTCGCGGATTGAACAGTTTCCTTCCATGATTACGCATCCCGACCAGCGGGAACAGCAAATTTTGACCGAAGAAATTTCCGGCACATCTTCCAATATATACGAGGAAAAACTGTTGCACAATTTGCCGGCCTGTCTGCAATTTTTTTATCTTTTGCCCGAATGCCAACAAAAAATTATTCTGGAAGTGGTGCACGCCGTTTGTGAAGGAATGAAAACAGATTTACAAGTATTCCCTCCGGAAAATGAAGGAATAGTTTCCTCTTTCCGCTGCGCCGAGGACCTGGAACATTACTGCCGTTTAATGGGCGGCGCGCCGGGGGTATTTTGGAGCAAGCTAATCACTTCCTCCGTCCAGGTCAAACCATCCGAAGAAACTTTCTGGAAACTGGGGCAAGACATCGGAGACGCATTGCAAATCGTCAATATTTTGAGGGATTTGCCAAAAGACCTGCGTATCGGACGCTGTTATTTCCCGTCGGAAGAATTGGCCGCCAACGGCTTGAAACCCCGGGACTTGCTGGATAAAAGCAACAACGAAAAATTTGAACCCGTCAAACAAAAATGGATTGCTTGGGGACGCGCCAAACTTCGCTCCGCATATACATATTACCAAGCGCTGCCCAAAACGCAGCTGCGCCACCGCGCCGCCGTAGCGTGGCCGGTATTATGGGCGGCCGACACGCTGAACAAACTCTCCGCCGCGCCCAACCTGCTGGATGAAAAACATCGCGTCAAAATTCCGCGTTCGCGCATTTACGGCACCATGGCTCTCACCCCCGCCATATGGGCAAGCGACGCTTTGTTTGTCCAATGGCTTTCTCATAAACTCCAAAACGAAAACTGCTTGTCCGTCAAACCCAGCAACGCGCAATAGTTTGTATTGCCGGACTGGTTGTCACACCAGCAATCCTGCTGGTCCAGATTCTCCAAGCCGTTATTGCATTCAATCAGATAAAGCATATTTCCTTTCTGATAACGTATCACTTGCAGCGGCCCGCTGGAAAAACGCAGTCCCCAATGTCCCATCCGGGCTTCGGCTTCGCCGTCGTTCCACACCATATTTTCCATGCCGAAAGCGCGGGCGGCCACAGTGTTTTCCATCTGACTCCGGTCCCCGCCTGTTTCGCGCAAGCACCCGCCGCCCGTTTCCAGCTGACACAATTTATCCTCATCAGCCAATCTGCGAACCAGAATTTTTACTTCCGCCAAACGGCTCTTTTCCACTGCTTTGGTATATTGTGGTAATGCAACGGCCGACAGAATACCGATGATTAATACCACTACTAGCAGCTCTATCAGCGTAAATCCGGCGTTTTTATCGCCGGGAAAAGGTTTTTGATAAATTTTGTTCATATGCAAAATTTATCAAAAAAAAAAACGAGTCAACCCCCGTCAGGTCCCACAAAATCTGGGTCCTTTTTGCCCCTTGAATTTCACGCAAAAACGATTATAGTAGAAGTATGAAGTACCGCAGGACAGCCTGAAGTCCTTGGTTGCAGTTGCCGGCGGCACGGCGTGCCTGCCCGATTGCGTGAAGACCCGGATACAGAGCCCCGGCGGGAAAGAGGAACAGAAGTCATGAAAATGACATACATGAGCTAAACCCCCGAAATAATATGCGGGGGTTTATTTTTGTCTCTTCAAAAAAATCCCCTCGCCGGGTCTGGCAAGGGGAAAACGGCACTGACACAAAATTATTTTGCCAAAGTTTGCGCAATAATCTTCTCCGCGCGCCGATCCATTTCGGCCCGGTCTTGCGGCGCATGGTCATCCATGCCGGATAAATGCAAACATCCGTGCACGGCGTACATCATCATCTCCTGCAAAAACGTGTGCTTAAATTCCGCCGCATTTTTGCGTGCTACTTGATAACAAACATACACGTCGCCAAACGCCCAGGGTTCCGCGCAGGCAAACGGGGGACGCTGATGATTAAACGAAATCACGTCCGTCACATAATGATGATTCAAATACGCTTTGTTTATCCGCAAAATTTCCGACTCATCTACAAACACCACGTTGACTTCCGCGTTTTCCCGGCGGAAATTTTTCAATGCGGCCAAGCACGCGGCCTTAAAAAGCCCCGTACGGCGCAAATGTTTCGGCACGTCCGTCTGATAATACACGCATATTTTCATTTGGTTTCCTTGGCGGTTTTCTTTTCCCATTTGTCGTAGGCGCGCAAAATATTTTTTACCAGCGGATGACGCACCACGTCTTCGGCGGTAAAATCGGCAAATGCCGCGCCGGGCACGTTCTTTAATATTTTGGGCAGCTGCAGCAGCGCGCTTTGGTTTTTTTGCGGCAAATCAATCTGCGTCAAATCCCCGTTCACAATCATCTTGGAATTGACGCCCATGCGCGTAAGGAACATTTTCATTTGCGCGGGCAACGTGTTTTGCGCCTCGTCCAGAATAATGAAAGCTTTTTCCAAAGTTCTCCCGCGCATATACGCCAACGGCGCGATTTCCAAAATATTCCCGTACTTCAACGCGCGGAATTTTTCCACGCCCAGCATGGAATAAAACGCGTCATAAATCGGGCGCAGATACGGGTCTGTTTTTTCGTTGATGTCACCCGGCAAAAAGCCCAACTTTTCGCCCGCTTCCACAATGGGCCGCGTGACGATAATGCGCTCCACCATGCCCAGCTCCAGCGCGCGCAAAGCGCACGCGCAGGCCAAAAATGTTTTTCCCGTGCCGGCCGGACCGACGGACACCAGCAAATCATTGGCAAACACCGCTTCAATATATTTTTTCTGGTTTTCGTTGCGCGCTTCTATCGGGCGGGCGTGTTCCGGGCGGAAAATCACGTTGTCTTTAAACGGCACGCGGTCCCGCTCCGGCTCGTCGGTTTTTATTTTGGCCGAAAGTTCCAGCATTTTCTTCAGCCGCGCCAGCGCTTTGTCCAACCGCGCGTGCGTACCCTTGAGCGACAGCTCCGCCCCCCGGCCGTCTTCGTCGTATTTTACGGAAGACTCCAGCTTAAATTCTTTCTCCAGCGCGCGCAGTTTGCGGTCCTGCACGCCCAGAGCCGTCAGGATTTCATCCTGGTCTCTGAGTAAAATTTTTTTAATCATCCCTTAAATTATAATAAAAAACGGACGCTCTTCCGGGCGTCCGTTTTTACACTAAGCGCAAATTATAAAAACTTGCTCTTTCCGCGCGGAATCACCACAATGCCCGACGGGTCAATGTAATAACGCTGCGCGTCTTCCTCTTGTT
>CAMGSK010000136.1 GCA_946061795.1 uncultured Elusimicrobium sp. | reverse complement strand
GGATGCCGGCGGATACACGCCCTGCACGGCCAAATTGTATTCGCTGATTTTTTTGGATTTGATTTCCGGCTCGTCCGAATACGGCACGAACATGCCGGGGTCAAAGGCCGGGGCCGTGGCCAAAGCGAGCACCGCTCCCGTGCGCGGGTCCAAAGCCACCGCCGCGCCGCGCCCGGTGGGCGAATGTTTCAGCCCTTCTTCCGCCGCGCGCTGTACGTCAAAATTCAGCGTTAAATATACGTCGTCCCCGGCGCGCCATTTCCGGTCTTCTATTACGCGTTTGACGCGTCCGCGGTAGTCCACCTCCAAATAGACTCCGCCGTCCCGTCCTTTCAAATGTTTTTCAAACTTTTTTTCCAGTCCGTTTTTGCCCGTTTTGGCGTTGAGACGGTAATCCAAAGACAAATCGCGGTCCCGCCACTCCTTGCCCTCCATACTGCCCAAATACCCCAGCAAATGACTGGCAAAATTCCCGTACGGATACACGCGTTTGTTTTCTTCAATCAAATACACGCCCGGATAATACAATTGCAATTCTTTAAGCGACACCGCCGTCTTGGGGGACAAATTTTCCGCCAACGCCACGGCTTTGCCGCTGCGAAGACCTTGGTTAAGTTTGCCGCGCACGTCTTGTGGTTTTTCGCCCAACAGCACGGCAAAATCTTCGGCCAGGCGGTTTAAGTACGCTTCATCCTTGGGGCCGCCGGACAAATAATACAAATTAAAAGAAGGCGCATTGGACGCCGCGGCTTTCCCTTCCGAAGTGAAGATACGTCCGCGCGGCGCGGTTTGATACAGCACCTGCGTGCGGTTGCGCTCGGCCAAACGCAAATAATGATCGTGACGCAAAAGCTGGATATCGGCCAACCGCAGCGCCACCACGCCGCCGGCCAACGCCGCCGCGACGAACAGCATACGCAAACGATTGTTAAAAAAAACTTTTGTAGCGGGCATTAGAATGATTTTTCCTGCCGGCCGAAAGCGCGCCGGACCGCACGGAATATAAACGGCGCCAGAAGCGCGTTCAACACAATTCCTCCGACAAAAGGCCAAAAACCGCTCCAGGCGGAAAAGCCGGCCAGCCACTTCAGCAAAATTTGATTCAGCGCCGAGGCGGCAAACCCCAGCCCCAAGATAACGATGATTTGCGGCACGGGCGCGTCAAAATCCAAACGTTTGTCCAAGCCGTACACGGCGCAGGCGCACAAAGTAAAAACCAGCGCATTGTGGCCGAAAAGTTTTACGCCGAAAAAATCCAAAAACAATCCACACAAAAACGCCGTCGGATATCCATAAGCGGGCTTTACAAAAGCGCACGCCGCGCAGGCGAAAACCAGCATAATGTTCAAACTCAGCCCCGCGCCGCCCAGCAACGCCGTAAAAGCCCAGTGAAATAAGGTGGCCGCAATGAAAAATAAAAACAGTTTTACTGCCGTGCTCATTTTTTGTTCCCCGTATCTTCACGCGTTAAAATAAACAATTCCCGCACGGAGGAAGCGTCCGCCTCCGGCGCCACTTGCGCCCAGCGGGCGGTCCTGTCCGCGTCCGCGCCATACACATGTAATACTTTCCCCACCAAAATCCCCGCCGGGAAAATGGCGCTGAACGGAGAAGTATATACATTTTCCCCTTCCTGCAGCTTAGAGAGGGAAGGCAAATATTCCAGCTTCAGCGGTCCCGCCCCCGCCCCGGAGAGAAGCCCTTCTTCCGAAGACAAATCCGTGTAAACGGCGGCGGCAAAATCTTCATCCTGCACCAACAGCACTTTGGCGGTGTTTTCGTCGGTTTCCATCACGACGCCCGCCAAAACCGGAGAGCCGTTTTTTTGGGCAATTACCGCCGCCCTTTCGCGCACGCCGTCTGCCGAACCTTTGTCCACGATGACGCTGTTCCACTGCGTCGGTTCGCGGTAAGCCGTTTTGGCCCAGACGCCGCGCCAGGAACGCGGAGGGCGCAGTTTTAAAGCGGAAGACAAACGTTCGTTTTCGGCAAATATCTCACGCGCCTGCGCGTTTTCCAAACGGATGCGGCTTAAATCTTCTTTGAGACGTTCATTTTCCCGATGTACAGAGAGAAGCTCCCGCACCGTTTCATTGACGCCTTCTGCATAGCTGACTGCGCCATGTGCCGCGCGGATTTGCGGAATGAATACGTAAGACAACACCGCCTTGACGGACGCCACCGGGCTTTCCAGCGGCAGGACCATCAAAAGCAAGGACAACAAAATAAACGTGACCGGAAGCGCCGCTCTGCGGCGGGAACCCGAAAAATTCTGTTTTTTGCGAGGAGCTTTGCGTTTCATGGATTTCATTCAAACGCCGGACTGACGGGTCCGGACGGCGCGCCGCTTTGCGGCGTGAAACAAAAAAGCGGACAAAGTACCCGCCAAGACGGGGACAGTGTCCGCTTTATGTGGCGTAAAACCTAGTAAGATTTGCCTCTGTGGCCGAAGAAATGCGAACCTTTTTCGTTCAGCTGTTCCAGGAATTTTCCGGTTCCCAACGCCACACAGCTCAGCGGGTCGGCCGCGCGGTGTACGGGGATATCGGTTTCCTTGCGAATCAAATCCGTAATGCCGCGCAGAAGCGAGCCGCCGCCGGCAACCACCAGCCCGCGGTCCACCAAATCGGCGGCCAGTTCAGGCGGGGTTTCTTCCAGCGTGCTTTTAATAACGTCAATAATTAAACGCACCGGCTCCATCAGTGCCTGACGGATTTCTTCGCTGGTCACGGTCAAAGTGCGCGGCAGACCCTGCGTCTGGTCGCGTCCTTTGACTTCCATGGATTTCTCTTCTTTCAACGGATACACGGAGCCCAAGTTGATTTTCACTTCTTCGGCCGTCGTTTCTCCGATGATGAGGTTATATTTTTTACGGAAATACTGCACGATGCATTCGGTCAATTCGTCGCCGGCTACGTCAATGGACTTTGCCACCACCATGCCGCCCAAAGAAATGACCGCCACTTCCGTCGTGCCGCCGCCAATATCTACAATCATGCTGGCGTGCGGTTCCGCAATGGGCAAATCCGCGCCCATGGCCGAAGCCATGGGCTCTTCTATCAAATAAACTTCTCTGGCGCCGGCCTGGCGGGCCGCGTCATCCACGGCCCGGCGTTCCACGCCGGTAATATCGGAAGGAATGCCGATGACAATCCGGGGGCGCAACAGGCTGCTGCGGCTGTGCACTTTGCGAATGAAATAACGAATCATTTCCTGCGTCACTTCAAAATCGGCGATGACGCCGTTTTTCATCGGACGCACGGCAATGATGTTCGCAGGCGTTCTGCCCAGCATTTGCTTGGCTTTCGCGCCGACGGCTTTCACTTCGCCGGTTTCGCGTTCCACCGCCACGACGGACGGTTCACGCAGCACGATGCCTTTGTCTTTGACGTAAATCAGACAGTTGGCCGTGCCCAGGTCCATCCCCAAGTCGGAGGAAAACAAGCCCCCCAGAT
>CAMGSK010000135.1 GCA_946061795.1 uncultured Elusimicrobium sp. | reverse complement strand
AGGCGTCCATGCAGCGTCCGCAGGAAATACATTTGTCAAAATCAATTTCCGCAAATCCGTCCGCGCCTTTGTGAATGGCGTCCACGGGGCAGGCTTGCTCGCAGGGCACCGGCACATAGGTGATGGCGTTGTAAGGGCAGGCGGCTTTGCACTGGCCGCAGTTTTTGCATTTGTCGGGGTCAATGCTGCTCTTGCCGTTTTTGACGGTAATGGCGCCGAATTTGCACGCGGCCTGACAGGAGCGGGCCAAGCAGCCTTGGCAGGCTTCCGTCACGATGTGGCGTGCCTTGACGCAGCCCTTGCAGGCGATGTCCAATACGGTAAGAGGCACTTCCGGCGTATCTTTGCGCAGGAGGGCCTGTTTGGCGTAATCGTTAAGAGAGGTGGCTTCGTCGTCGGCTTCTACGGAGCAGCCCAGCGCGGCCAGCGTGCGCGCGCGGAAAACGGCGCGTTCTTTATAAACGCAGCAGCGCACGTCCAGTTTGGCGTCGCGCGGAATGACGTCGTACGGAATGCGGTAGGCCGCGGTTTCCAATTGACCCTGGTCAAAAGCTTCAATGACTTTGCGCAGGGCTTGTCTTTTAAATCCGATGGCTTTGTTGTCGTTCATATTACCCATATTTTACCATATTGAGAGCGGCGTCCGCTTTAGGGAAGGCGCAGAACGGCGCCCAGGGGGCGGTGGTCGGAAGAGTGCACGGGCGCAACGGCGGAGGAAAGTGTTTCCAGCCCGCGCGTAAAAATGAAATCCACTGGTTTGCCCAGATAACGGGTGCGCGCGTCCGGCCGGAAAATGACTTCTTGAAGTCCCAGCGTTTGAACGGCGCGGCGCATTTCGTTTTGGCGTTTTTGGCTCCAGGCGTTGAAATCGCCCGCCGCTATGAGCGGGCCCTGCCAGTTTTCACATAAAGCGGCCGCGGCGGCCAGCTGTTGTTTGAACGCTTCCAATCCGGTGAAGTTAATGCCGTGCAGATTCAATGCCAAAAGCTTGGTTTGCCCAATCGGGTAAACGGCGCGCAGCGTCATTTTGGGCAGGCGCAGCAGCGGCTCGCGGCTTTGTGCGTTGAAACGAATATCTTGCGCCGGGGCGCGCGCTCCGCAGGCCACGCCCGTCGGGTGTTTGCCTTTGGGGTACAAAAAACTGATGGCCGCGTGCCAATGCAAAGAACTTTGAACGGCGGTTTGCAGAACAGCGGGGGAAAGCCGCATTTCCTGTACTAAAAACAAATCCGTTTGGGCGCACAAATCGGAAAAATCTTTTTTCCAATCCGCGTGTGCGCATTTATGCAGATTCCATACGCTCAGGCGAAAAGTCCGCGGCAGCGCGATTTGCGCCGGGGCGGAGCCGAAAGAAATCAGCGGTTCTTGCGGAGCGAGGGGATGTTTCATGATTAATAATACGGCGTCAGCAGCCTAAACGCCCGGTTGCGCAGTTGGCGCCACAGGGGCAAAGCGTCAAACAAGTGGGCGGGAATCGCAACGGCGTGTCGTTTTTTTTCTTCAATAATGTCTTGGACTTTCCGGGCCAGCTCCTGGTCAAAACATTCCATGTTGCTCTCAAAGTTGAGTTTAAAACTGCGTACGTCCCAATTGGCCGAACCCGCAAAAAGCCAAACTCCGTCCACCAAAAACAATTTGCTGTGGTCAAACGGCGGTTTGGCGCGGTATATTTTGACGCCTTTGGAAAGGAGACGTTTAAAATTGGCTTCCATCGCCCAGTCCATGCCGAAAATATTGCTTTTTTGGGGCAGAATAATTTCTACGTCCACGCCGCGCATGGCGGCCGTTTCCAATGCGGTGAGGATGTCGTCCCCCGGCAAAAAATATGGTGTGACGATGCGGACCGTACGCTGGGCGCAGGCCAGCGCGCCCAGGCACAAACGTTCTATTTTCCCATAATCGCTGTCCGGGCCGTCCGGAATAATCCGCGCGGGGACCGTTGCTTCCTGGAGCGGCAGACTGTTTGTGCGCGCCTGGGCGGGCAGGAACGGCTTCCGTCCGGAAAAAATCCAGTCTTCTTCAAATATCCGGCTCATTTGGGACAAGACGGGTCCGCGCACCTCAAAGGTGACGTCTTGTATGGGATCTTTGGGCCGGGAAGCCAACAGATTTCCCCGGGCAATGTTCATTCCGCCGAAAAAGGCCGTTTCTCCGTCAATAATCATGATTTTGCGGTGATTGCGCAAATTCAAAAATCGCAAATTTACCGGGCTTTTGCTGGGCAGAAAAACGGAAAATTCCACGCCGGCAACCTCTTTAAACGCGCGGGCGATGTCCGGCCGGCTGTAATTAAGCCCCACACCGTCCACCAATATGCGCGCTTTGGCTCCGTTTTGCACGGCTTGTTTGACCGCGTTGACAAACATTTGTCCCGCTTCGTCGTTGTTAAAGATATAGCTGGAAATGAGCACTTCTTTTTTGGCGGCCGCAATTGCCGCGCACATGCGGGGGTAGGCTTCGTCCCCGTTAATCAGCGGCCGGACCGAATTTCCTAACGCCAAATGCTGCGGGTGCGCTTTATAGCCCAGACGCAAAAGCTGCCACAAAGAGGGGGGGATTTCTTTTTCTATTTCTTCGGCGGTTTTCCCGGTGGCGGTAAAAATATTCGCTCCCCGGTTGTGCAGGCGCAGGGCTTTGCGCCGTACGCGGTTGATGCCCAGCAAAACGTACGCCACGCTGCCCAACAGCGGTGCCAGCCACACCAACCCTATCCAGCCGATAGCGCTGGGCACGTCTTCTTTGTGCAGAAGGATGTGCGCGCTTACCGTAATTTGCAGTATCAGCAGGAAAACGCCCGCCAGCGTCAGAGAAAAAATATGCATAAAACCCCTTTTCTTTTTACATTAGCTTAATTATAACAATTCATGCGCGGACGGAAATGAATTAGAAAAGAAAGCCGGAGAGGTACGCGCCGCATGGGTGCCCGTATGAAAGAAGGAAAATTTTTCATGGGATGTGTGATTGAAAAGTTGTTGATTCCCAAATGAAGCGTGATTGACTTGTTTTTTTTTTTTGATACATTTTAGACGGGGATGCGGTCCCCCCATAGGCCTGATATACCAAAGCGGTTATAGACGTTTTTGCAGCTTTTATCTATACTATATAAAGAGGATCGCAAGGAGAGAAAAGTTTATGTTTATCAATAAACTGGCCGGACGGAGTGTGTCCGGAAGGAACTTGCGTTCCGGTTTTACCCTCATTGAATTGCTGGTGGTGGTGCTGATTATAGGTATTTTAGCATCGGTGGCGCTGCCTCAGTATCAGAAATCCGTGGACCGCGCCCGGCTGACGGAAGCTTTAACGGTTATGGACGCCGTGCGTAAGGGTGTGGACCTGTATTATCTGGAAAACGGCTTGGTGGCCACTTCCGGTTCAGAGCTGCTGGATTCTTTAGCGATAGAAATTCCTGCCGGCATTACAAAGCCGGGAGAGTCTTGGGATTCTACAAAATCCCGGATCAGGCTTTCATCTGTGTTTGGGGATGGGCGTAGTGGCTATTTTATTTATGTGGATGTTTCTCCTCGTTCTCAGGGATACGAATATATGCTGCAGACAAATTTTACGGGAGGGAAGTGGACCAATTACTGTGTACCCATTAACTTTGGCCC
>CAMGSK010000134.1 GCA_946061795.1 uncultured Elusimicrobium sp. | reverse complement strand
ATTTCGGCCCCGGGGTATTTTTTTTGCAAATATTGCACCAGCTGATAAGAATAAGTTTTGCCCCCGCGCTGTAATTCATAATCGTCAAATACGATGTTCTTCCCCAAGGGGGAAAACGCGGCGCGCGCCATTTGCATGCGCACTTCAAAAGGAGTGGGGGACTTGGCCTTAAACGGAGAATGATACGCCGGCACGACGTGCACGACGTCCGGTTTCACAACGGAAACCGCCTTTTTTAACATGGCGACGTGGCCTTTGTGCACGGGGTCAAAACTGCCCCCAAAAATCAGTATTTTCATCGTTTTAACAGTTCTGCGGCCGCATCCCGCCCTTGCAGCAGGCTGCGCTCCATAAAAGAATATTCCCAGCGTCCGTAGCGGCCCGCGCACAGGCAGCGGCGTTTTTGAAGCCAGGACAGAATCTTGCCCGTCAGCGCCGCTCTGCGGCGGTCATATACGGCGTAAGCGACGGGAATTTCCCGCCAGAAAGAAAAAAGAATTTTATCCGACTTGTTTATTATACCTTTTTGGCGCAAAAGGTTAAAAAACGTTTCTTCCGCGATCCGTTTATGTGCCATATTTTCCGCCGTTTCCGCATAAAAAGAGGCCGTGCCTTCCGGCGCGTTATACGGGGAAAACGCGCTCATTACGCCCAGCCGGTAAAAAGGAGTATCTTCCTGCGGCAGATAAATCCAGTGTACGCCGCTTACCGGGCGGTTGACGGCGAAATTGAGTACCCGGACCGTCGTGCAGCGCAACCCTTCCGCTGCCGCGCGGACGGAAGCGGGCGGTTGGCAGCGCATGACAAATTCCTTGAGCGGCAGCGTGTTTAGCAGCCGTTCAAATCGTATTTCTTTTCCGTTGACGCAGGCGATGCGGCGTTTAAAATCCACGCTTTGCAGCTGCGCGTTCAGCCACGCGTTGGGTATGCGGTCGGCCAGCGCCTGCGCCAGTGCTCCGCAGCCGCCGCGCAGGGGATAGTAAAAATGAACATTATAGCCGTAAGATTTTTTCGGGGGTTTTTCCGCTCCCGCCTGGATTTGCCGCAAGTCCGGCTCCGGCACGAAGTCCCCGCACCAGTCCCAGGTCAGATTTTCCGGTTCCGTTTGCCAAAGTTTGGCGTTGTAGGGACGCATAAAATGCCGGTAAACGCCTTCTCCGAACGCACGCAGACACCATTGGCGGAAGTCGGCCGGGGGGCGTTTGCTGCGCGTTTGGGCCGCTTTTTGCGCGCTGAGCAGACACGCTTGTTTGGCTTCGGCGGGCAAGGCCCATAAATTGGCTTGAAAGGGATAGGGAACCAAGCGGTTTTCAAAATCAATAAACGCGTGCCGCTCCAGCCGGTGCAAATTTTGACCTAACAGTTTGTGCACCAGCGTTTTGGCGTACGGGTCGCGCAGGTGCAAAAGATGACCGGAAAGGTCAAAGGTGAAGCCGTTGATTTCTTCACTGGCACACAAACCGCCGAAAAATGAATTTTTTTCTACCAGCAAATAATCGGTAAATCCCGCTTTTTCCAAATGATAGGCTGCGCTCAGCCCGCTCAGGCCGCCGCCTAAAATCAATGTATGCACGTGCAGGGAAGGAGGTTTTTTCATCCGTTTATCCGTATTCGGGCCAGCCAAACGCCTGCCGCCGCGAGCAGTAAGGCCGCCGCCGCATATATCGCCGCGGCCCAGGCGGCGCTCAGGCGCACCGCGGCAAAAGCCAATAAGTTGAAAAATAGGCCCGCGCCGATGAACAACCACAGCGTTTTTCGCCGGGAAATTCCCGTTTGCAGCAGGCGCAGGGCCGCGTGGTCATTACTTCCTTTGAGCGGGTTTTTGCCTTTCAGTATTCTCATCAGGCTGACAAACCCCGTATCAAATACGGGTACGGCCAAAATCAACAGCGGAGCCAGAAAGCCCAAATCGGAATGTTCGCTGTAGCCCGTTCCCATGGCCAGAGCGGCGATGACAAAGCCCAGCAGGGTGCTTCCTCCGTCCCCCAGAAAAGTTTTTAGGCGTCGGCTGTGGTTATACGGCCAGAATCCCGCGCAGGCTCCCAGCAGCGCGCAGGCGCAAAAATTAACGTAAATAAATTCCGAAGGCAGCGCAATAACCCACAGCCCCAGTGCGCAGATGAAAGCCTGACTGACGCAAAGACCGTCGGAAATATCCAGCAAATTAAAAGCGTTGGTGATTCCCAGCGTCCAAAAAAACGTGAGAATATATGACAAAGCCGGGGAATCAAACAGACTGACGCGTACGCCGTAATACATCAGCGTGAGCGCGGCCAGGGACTGCACTCCCAGCCGAAGGCCGACGCTTAACCCGGCGGGCTTTTTGGCGTCGTCGGCCGCACCCAGCAGGTAAATCATCCCTCCTCCCAGCAAAATGCCCCGCAGGCTGTGCAGTGTGCCGGAAGGGAAATCTGTCGTCAGACGAATAAAGATTAAACTGGCCGAAAGCCCCAGCATGACGGCGGTGCCTCCCAAAACGGGGACGGGGACGGCGTGTTTTTTTAGCCCGGACGGAACATCTGAAAAATAACGGCCCAAATATTTGCGCAAAAGCGGCAAAGAACCCGCCGTCACGGCGTAGGCGACGGCGGCGCTTAGCAAATAGAGGTGTATTGTGGCCATACACTTATATTATAATATTAGGCGCGGGCCGCGAAAGCGGAAACGCGAGGAGAGAACGAATGAAAAAATGCGGGATTTTACTGGCGGTGATTTTGCTTTTGTCGGCGTGCGGGGGGAATGTGCGGCGCGGCGGATGCGCCGGAGCGGACTTTCGGGTGCCGTCTTATTTTGCCGCCGGGCAGAAGCTGGCCGCGTTTAAAATAAGTGCGCAAGCTTACTCACACCGACTGGACGGAATTTTGCAGATTAAAAAAATGGATGAAGACTCTTTTGACGTCACGCTGTTTGCCGCCGCCGGAGGATATAAACTGGTTCAGGCCGTCGTCACCCCGGAAGGAACGGACTATTCGTTTTTGCCCAAAATGGCCGATTCCGCCGCCGCGCGCGCCAAGGCGGACGCTTTTCTGCGGGTTTTATTGTTCCCTCCGGCTTCCTCCGCCCGTAAAAATTGCCGCATGAAGGACGGATTGAATATCGTCACGTACAAAGACGCCGTGACCCGGCGGTATGCGTATGCGGAGCCCGGTTCTGCTCCGCAGTACGTCACATATAACAAAACGCTGGGGTCGGCGCGGTTGAATTTTGACCAATATGCCCCGTATGAGGAAGGGGAAATTCCTCATTATCTGTTTTACCGTGACGGCAAACTGGAAGCGGAACTGGCCTTGCTGACGCTGAAAAAGTAAATTCTTATTGGGGCTTTGCCCCGTGCCCCAATCTCTTTTTATTTCCCCTTTTTCTGCCGCCAGAAAAAGGGGCGAAAAAGACCGCCGCCAGCGGCTTATAAAACGGAATTTATAGCGATGTTTTTACAACTCGCCAACGCTCAAACAAATAAAAACATATTTTTGCCATAAATTCCGTTTTATCGGCAAGCCGAAAGGCGGGATAAACGGCAAGAAGAGGTATTTCTTTTTTTCCGTTAATCAGTGTCCGTCAGCGTGTCTATAAAAATGATTTTTTGAAGAATCACGTTTCTTTTTGTTCGAAG
>CAMGSK010000133.1 GCA_946061795.1 uncultured Elusimicrobium sp. | reverse complement strand
TTACGCTGATAGAGCTGTTGGTGGTCGTTTTAATCATTGGTATTCTGTCAGCCGTTGCCCTGCCTCAATATGAAATGGCGGTGGAAAAAGCCCGGGCCTCCGAAGCCCTGGTTCATTTAAAAGCCATTCAGCAGGCGGCGGATGTATGTGCATTGGCCGCCGGGGGACTAGAGGAAGATCTAAATACGGGTGGCTGCGGCTTTTATGACATTGATCTGAATATTCCAGGGATTAAAATAGAAGATGGTGTATATGCTGAAGGAAAACATTTTGAATATATTTGTGATGAAGGCGGGTGTTGTTTCCCATATGTATGGCGCAAAGATTCCGCATTTGAGTATTTTATTAAATTCCGTGATTACCCCGATAGAACAAAAAATACCTGCTACGGGGACAACCCCAAAGGCCAGCGTTTGTGCGCGGCGCTGGGGGGAAAGAAACTGCAAGAAGGTGGAAACCGAATTATTTACGAGTTATAAAAACGGGGCCTGAGGGCCCCGTTTTTACAGAATCATCATGCTGTCGCCAAAGGAATAAAAGCGGTATTTTCGCTCCACCGCTTCACTGTAGGCGCGGTAAATAAAGTCTTCCCCGGCAAAAGCCGTCACCATACACAAAGGCGTAGAATCGGGAAAGTGGAAGTTGGTGATAAAGCAGTCTATCGCTTTGAACGTATATCCCGGATAGATAAATAAATCCGTCCATTTTTTCCCGGCGGAGGTCACGCCGTTTTCGGTAAAGCTTTCCAGCGTGCGCGTGCTGGTGGTGCCGACGGAAAAAATCCGTTTTCCCGCCCGGCGCGCGGCGTTGACCGCTTCGGCGGTTTCGGGCGGAATTTCACCCAGTTCGGCCAGCATGCGGTGCTCTTGCGGTTCCCCGCGCAGCGGTTTAAACGTGCCCCAGCCCACATGCAGCGTGATGTAAACGATGTTTACTCCTTTGTCCGCCAGCTTTTGCAAAAGTTCGGGCGTAAAGTGAAAACCCGCCGTCGGAGCGGCGATGGAGCCTTCGTGCTTGGCATATACGGTTTGGTAGCGTTCTTTGTCGGTGGAAAGGCTGGGGGTAAGGCCCTCGTGCTTGCGCGCCTTTTCAATGTACACCGGCAGCGGCATGAGTCCGTGCCCGTGGCAAAAGGGCAAAATATCGTCTTGGTTAAATTCGATAAGGACTTCGTTGTTTTCCGTTTTGCCCAGCATTTTGCCGCGCAGGCCGTCTCCAAAGTCCAGCTCGGCGTTTGCTTTGTAATCACGCGTAAGTACGGTCCATACGCGCGGGTTTTGCTGCGGACGCACGAGTAAAATCTCCACCTTGCCGCCCGTTTGCTTGTGCGCAAAGAGTTTGGCGGGGAAGACTTTGGTGTTGTTGAGCACCAGCACGTCGCCGGGGTTGAAATATTCGTGTATGTCGCGGAATATGCGGTGCTCAATGGTCTGCCCGTCCCGGCGCAGCACCATCAGGCGGGAGCTGTCGCGCGGGGTGGCGGGCTGTTTGGCGATGAGAGGGTCTATATTAAATTTTTTAAAACGTTCAAAAGCCATAATTCCTCACTTTTCCGTCAGTTTGGACGACGGGAAATAATGCGATAAAATTTGTTTGTAATTCTTTCCGGCCTGCGCCATGCCTTTGGCGCCGTCCTGGCACATGCCCACGCCGTGGCCGTAGCCGCGCCCGGCGAAATGAAAACCGCCGCTTTTTTTGGATACGTCCGTAATTTTGCAGCTTTTTAATTTGGACGAGCCAACCGCCAAACGAAACTTCGCGCAGGAAAGCGTTTTTTTGCCTCTGGAAGTGGTAAATTCCAGCGTTTCGGCGCGTTTGCCGTCCGTGCGCTTGGCCACTTTGATTTTTTTCACCGACCCGGCCAGTCCGTTTTTATTGACGAATGCGTTGACGGAGGATGCGGGGAGGGTGTTGCTCCATTCATAGCTTTTGCTGTGTTTGTCGTACGCACAGGACGCGCCCATGAGCGGCTTGACGGTGGGACCTGCGGCTCCCGTCCAAATTTTTGCGTCGTCGGTTCCTCCGCCGCAGTTGGCGTGGTAATAGGTATGGAAAGGCTTGCCCTGGTAGGTTAAAATTTGACGGGCCGTGCCTTCCACCGCTTTTTTGACGCTGTCATACACTTTGCCCGAGCCTTTGTACATTTGGCTGCGCACGTCGTTGTATAAGTCAAAATCTTTCTTTTTGTTTTGCAGCTGCATGGCTGTGTAGGTGCGCGCGGCCACGGCCTGCGCTTTGAGCGCTTCCAGAGGCCAAGAGTAGCTCATTTCGTAGGGTAATACGCCCAAAAGATAATTTTCCATATCCGTGTATTCCACCAAACGGAACGTTTTGCCGGAGGGCACGGCGTAAAATTTGCCGGTGTAAGGATTTTTTTGAAACGTAAGCGTGACGGCTTTGGCCGGCTCGATGACGATCGTTTTGTCCGTCTTTAATTCGCCCAGACGCAGTTTGCCGCCGCTGAAGCCCAGCGAAAGCGTCTGCGGTTTGCTGACCTTGTATTTTTTGCTCTCGCCCAGTGCGTACACGTAAACCAAGCCGGAATTTTGTATAGAGGCGTTTTTCAGATTTTCGGCCAAAAGCACCCGCACGGTTTGCGCCGCCGCGGGCAGCGCGCAAGAGACGCAAAAGAGGAAGGCAAAGATTTTTTTTATCATTTAAAATAGCAGGCCGTCGTGGCGTTTTTTACCCAGGTGGTCATAGGCTTTTTTGGTGGCCACGCGTCCGCGCGGGGTGCGCGCGATGAAACCGGCTTTGATTAAGAAAGGCTCAATGGCGTCGGTTAACGTATCCACCGCTTCGGACACGGCAATGGCCAAGTTGTCCACCCCGACGGGGCCTCCGCCGAAGCGGTCAATCAGCGCTTCCAAAATGCGTTTGTCCACGCTGTCCAATCCTTCGCAGTCTATGTCCAAAGAGTTCATGGCCGTGACGGCGATTTCTTCGGTAATTACTCCGTCGCCTTTCACCTGCGCAAAATCGCGCGCGCGGCGCAGCAGCCGGTTGGCGATGCGCGGCGTGCCGCGGGAACGTTTGGCCAGCTCCGTCAGTCCTGCGCGGTCGGCGGCGATGTTTAATAATTTGGCCGAGCGGGCCAAAATATCCGTGATTTCTTTAATTTCGTAAAAACCCAGATTGAACACGATGCCGAAGCGGTCGCGCAGCGGCCCGGTCAACAGGCCCGAGCGCGTAGTTGCGCCCACCAGCGTGAATTTGGGCACGGCCAGTTTGAGCGTGGTGGAACCCGCGCCTTTGCCGGTATTGATGAAGAATGTGAAATCTTCCATGGCGGGATACAGGGCTTCTTCCACGGCGGGGTTTAAGCGGTGTATTTCGTCCACAAACAAAATGTCTCCGTCGGAAAGTTCGGTGGTCAGCATGGCCGCCAAGTCCCCGGGGCGGGCCAATACGGGGCCGGAAGTCACTTTGATGTTGACGCCCATTTCTTTGGAGAGAATGTTGGCCAGCGTGGTTTTGCCCAGACCCGGAGGGGAATAAAACAGGCAGTGGTCCAACGCTTCGCCGCGGGTGCGGGCGGCTTCAATAAAAATGCGCAAATTTTCTTTGAGTTTGTCCTGTCCTACAAATTCGTCCAGACTGCCCGGGCGCAAAGCGGCCTCAAGTCCGTTGGACTCGTCGGCCAGTTGGTTGACGTTGAGCACTTCGTTCTGGTTCATTTTTTCAGCACCCGCAAAGCTTCTTTGATGATGTGGTCAATGGGATCGGAGGGGTTGATTCCCTCGCTAGAAAGCTGTTCAATACC
>CAMGSK010000132.1 GCA_946061795.1 uncultured Elusimicrobium sp. | reverse complement strand
CAAGTGTCCAGCGGCGCGCGCAAATACGCCAACGCCACGCTGTTGCGCTGGATGGCCCGCGGCGCGGTGGAAATGATGCCCGCCATCGGCAAACCGGTGCCGCTCTGCCTGCACCTGGACCACGGCGATTCTTTTGAACTGTGCAAAGACTGCATTGACAACGGCTTCTCTTCCGTGATGATTGACGGCTCTCACCTGCCGTACGAAGAAAACGTCGCTTTGACCAAAAAAGTAGTGGATTACGCCCACGCCCACGACGTCACCGTAGAAGGCGAACTGGGAGTGCTGGCCGGCATTGAAGACGAAGTGTCCGCCGAACACCACACCTACACCGATCCCGCCCAGGTGGAAGATTTCGTCAAACGCACGGGAGTGGACTCTCTGGCCATTTCTATCGGCACCTCTCACGGCGCGTACAAATTCAAAGTCAAACCGGGTGAAAAAATCCCTGATTTGCGCTTTGACATTTTGGAAGAAGTTTCCAAACGCCTGCCCGGATTCCCCATTGTGCTGCACGGCTCTTCCAGCGTACCGCAGTGGGCCGTCAAACAAATCAACGAATACGGCGGTAAAATTGAAGACGCCGCCGGCGTGCCGGAAGAACAGCTGCGCAAAGCCGCCAAAATGGCCGTGTGCAAAATCAACGTGGATTCCGATGGCCGCTTGGTGATGACCGCCACCATCCGCAAAGTTTTCGCCACCAAACCCAGCGAATTTGACCCGCGCAAATACCTGGGCCCGGCCCGCGAAGAATTGACCAAAATGTACGCCGAAAAGAACAAAAACGTGTTCGGTTCCGCCGGCGTGGTAAAATAAGTTTCAAAATCTGCAAAAACCCCCGCTTTAAAGGCGGGGGTTTTTTATTCATCCCTCCCGCAAGCGTCCCGCACATATTCCCAACCAAAAATCGGAACCGGGCAGACACCCCGGACAGATGAAAAAGAAGTTCTTTTGCTCGCCGGAGAGATATCTTGCTAAAGCGAAAATTTTGAAATAAAAAACCCCGGGCAAAACCCGGGGCGGTTGGCTGAACTGAAAAACTTATTTCTTTTTCCCGCCGTGCGTAGATTCAAAATTACGCTGTTTTAATTTGGAGGCGATGTCGGCAGGGATATTGGCTTTTTTCATCATACTTTCCATGGTGGCAGGATCCACTTCCGGTTTTGCAGATGCGGCCGCGACCGCGGCGCGCTCGGCGTCGCCCGAGCCGGAAATGCCCAAGCCGCTCTTAACGGCGGCCGGAGGCAAGGCGGAAGCTGGCTTATTGTCCCCCAACTTTTTAGCGTTCTTATAGCTGGGAGAATAACTGCCGGCCGAAGATTTAGAAGAAACGGCGGCGGCCGGCTCCGGAGTTTTGGCCGAAGCGGGTTTTTCCGCACCGTCCGTACCAAATCCGGCGGCCACGGCCTGCGCCGTGGCGGAACCCGGCGTCAGCGGATGCACAACCGGCACCCGGGTGGCAGGTTTGGGAACGGCCACCTGCGTGGTAAGACGCGGAGTGGAAGACGGAGTCGTCGGACGTACCACGGCCACATGCGTGGTCGGCCGGGTAGGCACGGGGGCCGCCCCTTTCTTTTCTGCGGCAAAAAGAGAAACACCGCACCCCATCACAGTGAAAAAAAGCCACAATTTTTTCATAATCTTCTCCTGCTTTATAGTATAAGGCACAACGGGCGATTGTCAAGGCGCACGGGATGCTATCGGCGGAAAATTTCCGTCACGCGGTCAAAAATTCCCGTACACCAGGCAATCGTCATCCCGTAATTGCTCACCGGCACGCCCGCGGCGGCCAAACGGCCCACACGGCTGAGGATCTGCTTGCGCGTGACCATGCATCCGCCGCATTGCACCGCTAATTTATACGCGGATAAATCCTGCGGCAGCGGGTCTAAATTGGCCAGCACGTCAAAGCGGAGCTTTTTGCCCGTCTTCTGCTGCAGCCAGTGCGGGATTTTGACGCGGCCGATGTCATCGCATTTATTGACACTGTGGGAGCAAGACTCCAGAATAAGCACCTTGTCTCCCTCCTGCAAAGCGTCTATTTTCGGCGTGCTTTGCAAAAACAAATCAAAATCTCCCTTCAAACGCGAAAACAAAATGCTGAAGCTGGTCAGCGGTACGGACGCAGGCGTCACGGAGGACACGTATTTAAACGCTTGGGAATCGGTAATAACCAGACGGGGCGAATGGGTCGCCAGCCAGGCGGCCAGCTGCGCGGGCTGCAGACAAATGCCCGTCGCGTGCAAGTCCAGCAGTGCGCGCAGTGTCTGCACCTGCGGCAAAATCAAACGGCCTTCCGGCGCGGAGGCGTCCACGGGAATCACCAAAACCGCTTCGTCCCCCTCCCGGACAAAACCGCCGAACAAATCGTCCTGGGCGTAAGAACTTTCGGGCAAATGGCGGATAACGGCGGAAATCAGGTCCGCCGGCTCGGCCTGCGCGCAGGAAAATTCCAGTACTTCTGTCCCCTCTTGTTCCGGCGCGGAGGCGGGATAAATATCCCGCTTGTTGTGCACAAAGAAAAACGGCGTTTTGCGCGCGCGGCATAAAGCGGCCAGTTCCCGCTCATACGGACCGAAGTCTTCTGCAAACACGATAATTGCCAAATCGGTTTGCTCCAAAATTTCCCGCGTTTTGGCTACGCGTTTTTCCCCTAAAACGGACAAATCGTCCAAGCCCGCAGTATCCACCAACGTGACGGGGCCGACGCCCAAAATTTCCATATTTTTCCTGACGGGGTCCGTCGTCGTGCCGGGCACGGACGAAACCACCGCCGTTTCCTGTCCGCTCAAAACGTTGACCAGCGAGCTCTTGCCCGCGTTCATGCGCCCAAAAACGCCTATATGGGGTCTGTTAAGTTTTACCATGCCTAGATTATATAAAAATTCCCCGTTTTCACGATAAAGGCATTTTTCTCCCTTAAGAAAAAGCGTCTTCTGAAACAGTCTCCCCTGAGGCTGGCCATTAATGTATAATAAAGGAAACATTCTTTTAGAGGTATTTATGACCAAGATAAGCTGTAAAGCAAAAATTTCCGGAAATACCGCCCCCTTTCATTTTGACGCATACTTGAAAGAGCGCGCAAAGCTGGTGGAAAAGAATCTTTCCAAATTCATTTCCAAAATTCCCAACGCGCCTAAAATTTTGACCGACGCCATGGATTATTCCCTTCAGGCCGGAGGCAAACGCGTACGGCCCGTTTTGGTCATGGCCGCGGCCGAAGCTTTCGGCAAAAAAGCGGCCGACGTGCTTCCCGCCGCCTGCGCGCTGGAAATGCTGCACACCTATTCTCTGATTCACGACGATTTGCCCTGCATGGACAATGACGACCTGCGCCGCGGCAAACCCACCAATCACAAAGTGTTCGGAGAGGACCTCTCTCTGCTGGCAGGGGACGCGCTGCTGACCTATGTGTTTGAAGTGTTTGCCCAAAACGGAAAAATCAAATCCATCGGTGCGGAAAACGCCTTGAACGCGCTGCAGAATTTTGCGCACCGGGCTGGCGCCTCCGGTATGGTGGGCGGCCAAACTGCCGACGTATATGCCGAAGGCATGAGCACGCAGGAAGCGGCCAGCGTGCGCGCGGATAAAATCAAGAAAATTTCCAAAAAACTTTCTGACAAGAGTTTGCATTATTTCTTGCTTCCTTCGTCGGTCAAAGAAACCACGCCGGAAAACGTTTTGCTCTACATTCACGCCAATAAGACCGGCGCGCTCATCCGCGCCAGCGTGGAAACGGGTGCCCTGCTGGCCGGAGCCAAAGGCGCGGACTTAAAGCACATCCAACAATATGCCGACTGCATCGGCTTGGTGTTCCAAATCGTGGACGATATTTTGGACGTGA
>CAMGSK010000131.1 GCA_946061795.1 uncultured Elusimicrobium sp. | reverse complement strand
GCATGTATAATGACGCCACCATTGTCTTTGACGGACAGCGTTTTAGTTGTTCCCCTTCCACCTCCGCGGCCTGCAAAGCGTGGGGTTCCCACATGTGGAATAAAATATAAGAGGTTCTTATGAAGAAAAAAGGATTTACGTTAATGGAAATGTTGGCGGTGGTCATGATTATCGGCATTTTGTCGGCCATCGCCATTCCGCAATATCAAAAAGTCATGGAAAAGGGCAATTTCACCAAAGCCCAAGTCATGGCCAAAGCCATGCATGATTCGTGCGAACGGCTGGTGGCGGAATACGGCGTGGATAATTATTCCTCCCTGCCCGCCGCGGTAAGAACGCTCGGACGGCTGGACATCGGCGAGCCGCGCCTGCTCCCCGCGGGATTTAGCTGCACCGCCTCCAACGGCCTGTGCACGGGCAGTGTCATTACGGGGCTGGGATTTCGCTATACGCTGGCGGGAAACTGCGCAGTCGTCATTGAAAAGAATGCGGGAAATTACAGAGCAACGGTCGCTTATACCGGAGAGGATTTTATCTGCGTAAGTGAAACGGACGCCGGCGCCTGCGAAGTGTACGGATTGGACAGTCCGGGCAGCTGAAACTAAGAGAGGATTTATGAACAAAAAAGGATTTACGTTAGTGGAAGTATTAACGGCGGTGTTAATCGTCATCATTCTGGTGACCATGGCGGTGCCGATGTATGAACGCGCGGTGGAAAAATCCCACAAAGCGGAGGTAAGCGTGAACTTAAAACGCCTCTCCGAATCCAAGGCGCGCACCATGACGGCACGCAACGTGTACACCTTCAGCGGTCAATTTAATTTAAACCAGCTGGACATGACCAACCCCGACAGCAAAGATTTTAAATACTCGCTTTCTCCGCTGAGTTTTCCCAACGACGTCTGCGCCAAAAGATGCCGTGGGGATTACAAAGGGACCGTATTTCTTTATTTGGGCGAAGAATCCTGCGACTGCAACAACATCAACGGATTTCCCCCCTGCATGCGTTATTGCGCGGGAGAAAAACTGCTTTGCGCCGGAACCGGGTGCGAAGCTTACGGCATGACCAGCACCACCCTGCCAACGGGCGTTTGCAATTCGGCGGGATGCTGAAACGACTTTTATAAATCCGCAAAACCTCCCGGCTTATCCCGGGAGGTTTTATTTAGATGCAATATAGCCAGCAAAAAAGGCCGCTTCTTTAAAGCGGCCCTTTGCCTGTTATAAATCCACTCAGTTGACTTTGGTGTGCGGTGCCACGTCATGCGTAATCCACTTGTTTGCGCCGATAACCGCTCCGTCCCCTATCGTGACGTCGCCCAAAATGGTGGCCTCCGCATAAATAATGACTCCGTCGCCTATATTGGGGTGGCGTTTGACCCCCTTAACGGGATGCCCGTCCTTATCCAGAGGAAAGCTTTTTGCGCCCAACGTCACGCCTTGATAGAGCTTGACGTTGCGCCCGATTACGCAGGTCTCTCCTATTACCACGCCGGTGCCGTGGTCAATAAAAAATGAAGGACCTATCTGCGCGCCGGGATGGATGTCTATCCCCGTCAAGCTGTGCGCATGCTCCGTAATAATACGGGGCACGACGGATACGCCGCGCGCGTACAAAAAATGCGCCATGCGCTGATATGTGACCGCCAATACGCCGGGATAACACAACATGGTCTCTATTTCACTGACGGCCGCGGGATCGCCTTCATAAGCGGCGCGGATATCGGTCAACAGCAATTCTTGAATATGGGGCAGCCCGGCAATAAAATCCGCCGTAATCCGGGCGGCTTTGTCCCGGCAAAAAGAGCAGTCGCCTTTTTCCCGGCACATCAGACACAGCGATTTAAGAATTTCTTCTTGCAGAGAAGCGGCATAACCGGCCAACAAATCCGGTTGATTCGGCCGCTGCTCGGACAGCGGATATTGGCACAAAAGCGCGCGAAGTCCGTCAAAAATCCGAATGATTTCTTTCGCGTCCGGGATGAAGCGGACGCGGTCGTAAAATTCATCGTCAAACGTATTTTGCAGTTTTTTAACGACGGAGGAAAAATCTTGCGGCATGCCGGGCCCCTTACATCTTGAAATCTTCACCCAAATACAAACGGCGGGCGTTGGCGTCGTTGAGCAGGGTATTCTGGTCTCCCTCCACCAAAATCTTCCCGTCATAAATCAAATACGCGCGCTCCGTGAGCGGCAGGGTTTCGCGCACGTTATGGTCGGTAATCAGTACGCCGATGCCTTTGTCTTTGAGTTTAAAAATCATGTGGCGCAGGTCCGACACCGTAATCGGGTCAATGCCCACAAAAGGTTCGTCCAGCAAAATAATTTTAGGATTGCTGATCATACAGCGCGCGATTTCCATGCGGCGCTTTTCTCCGCCGGACAGCGTCCAGGCTTTCTGGCGCGCCAGTTTGGTCAGGCCGAACTCCGCCAGCAGTTCGTCCACCCGGCGTTTTTGTTCTTTTTTATCGTCCAGCGTACGTTCCAGCACCGCCAGCAGGTTTTCTTCTACGGTCAACCCTTTAAAAATGGTCGGTTCCTGGGCCAAATAGCCCAGCCCGTGACGCGCGCGTTCATACATGGGCAGGGAAGTGACGTCTTCCTCATCAATAAACACGCGTCCTTTGGTCGGGCGGATAAAACCCACCAGCATATAAAAAGTCGTGGTTTTTCCCGCGCCGTTGGGGCCTAACAATCCGACGATTTCGCCGGATTTAACGTGAATATCCACCCCTTTTACCACCATGCGGTCTTTGTATGTTTTTACAACGTTGTCGCTGCGCAGTTGCATAAAATTTATCCTAAAAAGTCCGATTGGCCTTGGAAGCGTTGACCTGCTCCGACACCACCCAGCCTTGCACGCCGCCGCTGAGATGGATTTTCCGGCTGTCGGTCTCGGCGTCGGCCTTATCCGCTATTATAGCAAATGTGCCGTCTTCGGTCCTTCCCTGAGCCAAAGGACGGCTGCCGCGGGCATAAGCGCGGCGGTTATTGCCGTCGTATTCCAAAGTTTGGGCCCGTAAAGAATAGTTGCCGTTGTCCACTTCCGCACCGCCTTCCAAAACGGCGTAATTGTCTTTTTCCCGGGCGGTAATTTGCTGCGCGCGCAGCGTAATTCGCCGTCCGGCGGCGTCGGTATAAACCACCTTGGCCCCTCCGCTCAGGCGGTAAACGCGTTCTTTCACGTCAAACTCGGCACGCTGCGCCGAAGCGCGCGTCACCGCTCCCTGAGCGTCTTTATACGTCAATTCTATATTTTTGCCCTTCAGCGCGGAGGCTTCCCCCCGGCCGGTTTGATAATTGTAAACCGCTCTGTCGGCATACAATTCATAAAAAGCGTCTTGCGGTTCGTTCTTACGCGCCCAGACATTGCCGCGGGCGGTGAAAAGATTTTTTTTCCGCTGGGACAAGGCGTAATCGCAGCGGAAAGCATACGCTCCGCCGTCATAAGAAACGTTTCCTTCAAATTCTTCCTCCGCCTTTTCCTGATACACCACCCAGCGGTCGCTGGACACCACGCCGCCCAACGTGTCGGGCAAAGAGGATTTGGTTTTGTCTTTGAGCTTTTGCACTTTTTGCCCGGCGGCGGCTTTGGCTGTTGCGGCGGAAGGCAAAGAAACGGAACGGGGCGATTCGTCGCGCAAAGAAAAACATCCCGCCAAAAACAGGCAAAGCACCGGCAAGACCGAAGTAAAATGCCGGGTCATTTCACGGCCCCCTGCAATTCTTTTAAATCATCCGGCAGACGGGTGCGCTGTTTTTTAAATTCTATTTTACGCAGTTTGGAATCGGTTTCTATTCCGCCGCGGGCCGTAATTTTGGCGGAACCGCGGGTGACGACGGTTTTCGTATCGGACCAAATGAGGTCTTTATCCACGTCATAAAAAAAACGTTCGGTGGCCAAATCGGTATTTTCTTTAAACGAGCGCACCCGGGCGTTGCCTTCAATGCTGACCAGCTTTTTGGTGTAATCAAACGTCCCGCGCGCGCCGCTTACTTCGGCGCTGTCCCTGCCCTCTTCGCGCAGCAGCAAACGCGGGCG
>CAMGSK010000130.1 GCA_946061795.1 uncultured Elusimicrobium sp. | reverse complement strand
ATACCTGAGAAGAAATGATTCTCAGGTTTTTTATGAAAAAAGGCACGCCTTTGGCGCACAGCCCGGCTATCAGCAGCGCAAAGCCGCCGCGCAGGTCTGAAGCCATCACGTGCGCGCCGGAAAGCTCTTTGACTCCGTTGATGCGGGCCAAGCTTTTTTCCGTCACGATGTCCGCTCCCAGACGCACCAGTTCCGGCGCGTGCATAAAGCGGTTTTCAAAAATTACCTCATCCACTTCGCTCGCTCCTTCGGCCAGCGTCATCAGCGCCATCCAAGGGGCCTGCAAATCCGTAGCAAAACCGGGATAAGGCGCGGTTTTGACGCGCTGGGGTTTTAAGGGAGTATCATAAGGTTTGACGTGTACGTAATCCGCACCGATTTCCAACGGCACCCCCGCCTCCTGCAAACATTCCAGCAAAATGGAATTGTGCTCCGGCACGCAGCCTTCCACCCGCACGTCCCCGCGCGCGGCGGCCGCAGCGATAATATAGCTGCCGCTTTCAATGCGGTCGGCCACTACCGTATGGTCCACTCCGCCCAAACGCTCCCGGCCACGGATAATCAAGCGGCCCTTGTCATCGGTAAACGCTTCCGCGCCCATTTTGCGCAGAACGGCGGAAACGTCGTCTATTTCCGGTTCCTTGGCCACGTTTTCCAACACGGTTTCCCCGGGAATCAACGCGGCGCACATCATCAGGTTCTGCGTCGCGCCCACGCTGGGAAAGCGCAGGGTGATTTTCGCCGGACGCAGTTCGTCCGCTTCCAGTACGACGTTGCCCTGTTCCGTGGCGCAGCGCGCGCCGAATTTTTCAAATCCTTTCAAATGAATGTCCACCGGACGCGCCCCCAATGCGCATCCGCCCGGAAGCGGGATGACGGCGTGTTTAAACCGGGCCAGAAGCGGGCCGGCCACCCAAAAGCTGGCGCGCATTTGCTTAACCAGTTCATAGGGCAGCGTATTTTTTAACGCTCCGTCCGCCGTGATAGTGACCACGCCGTCTTGGTATTGGGTTTTTTTGCCCAAAGCCTGCAAAATCTTCAGCGTCGTGCGCACGTCGCGCAAATTGGGCACCCGGCGCAATACAAACGGCTCATCGGTAAGCAAAGAAGCCACCAAAATGGGCAAACAGGCGTTTTTGGAGCCTCCGGCCCACACCGTACCCTGCAATTTTCGTCCGCCTTCCACCAAAAAACGGTCCATAAGAACCTCCGTTAAAATTTGCGCCGAGCGAACACGAAACGTTCCACTCCGGCAAAATCTTTTTTGACGCCGCCTTCCCATACGCGCGCGTCAAACAACGCGCACACGGCGGGCGCCTCGCCCGCGCCGATTTCCAGTGCCAGCGTGCCGCGCGGGTTTAAATAATCCGCCGCACAAGAGACAATGCGCCGGATAATGTCCAGTCCGTCTTCTCCGCCGTCCAAAGCTAGTTTGGGCTCGCATTGCACCTCGGCGGACAGACCCGGCACCTCCCTCGCCGCGATATAGGGTGGATTGGATACGATTAAATCAAACGCGCCGGAAATATTTTCAAACAAATCACTTTGCAACAACGTCACGCGCTCCTGCAACTTGGTCAGACGTGCGTTTTCGGCGGCCAGAGAAAGCGCATCTTCGTCAATGTCCGCCGCCGTCACGCGCCCGTGCGGAAATTTGGCCGCCAACGCCAAAGCGATGCAGCCGCTTCCCGTACACAAATCCAAAATCTCCGGGTTTGCGCCGCGCTCAAACAAATTGGCGCAATATTGGGCCAGTTCCTCTGTTTCCGGACGCGGGGCCAAAGCGCGCGTGTCACTGCGCAGGGTCAAGCCACAAAAATCGGTTTCTCCGGTAATATAAGCCACCGGTTCGCCGCGTTTTTTGCGTTCCACCAAAGAGAAAAATTTTTGCGCGTCTTCTTCACCCACCGGCTCGGAAGCGAACGCCAGCACCCGCGTGCGCGTCATTCCCAGCGTCCACGCCAACAAAAACTCCGCTTCCGCGCGCGGCTGGGGCGTGGGCACGGCGGCCAGTATTTTTTCTGCGCGGGTAAGAAGCTCCGCCCGAGTGTGTTTATTTTCCATTGTACAATACTTATAACTGCAGATTTTTCAGCTTCTCTTCCACACGCAGTTTGCGCAAATCTTCCAAAATCTGGGTAATATCGCCCTGCATGATTTCCGCAAGATTGTGATAGTTTTCGTTCACGCGGTGGTCGGTCACGCGGCTCTGCGGAAAATTATACGTGCGGATTTTTTCACTGCGGTCCCCAGTGCCCACCTGGCTTTTGCGCGCGTCGTAAATTTCTTTATTGCGTTTTTCTTCTTCTATTTGATAAAGCTTGGCTTTAAGCATGGCCATGGCTTTTTCGCGGTTTTTGCCCTGGCTGCGCTCTTCGCGGCAGGACACCACCACTCCGGTGGGCTTGTGAATGATGCGCACGGCGGTTTCCACTTTATTAACGTTCTGTCCGCCCGCGCCGCCGCTGCGGCAGGTTTCCAGTTCCAAATCTTCTGGTTTGATTTCAATGTCAATATCTTCAGCTTCAGGCATAATGGCCACGGTGACGGTGGACGTATGCACGCGGCCGGAAGTTTCCGTATCCGGCACGCGCTGAACGCGGTGCGTACCCGCTTCGTCGCGCAGCCAGGAATACGCGCCATCTCCTTTGATAAACATGCTGACGTATTTGCAGCCTTTCAGCCCCGTGGGGGTAAATTCCAACAGTTCGGTTTTCCAACCTTTGGCGTCGGCAAAATGCTGATAGACGCGCAGGAGTTCCGCCGCGAACAGGGCGGACTCTTCTCCGCCCGCACCGGGGCGGATTTCCAGATAAATGCTTTTTGAGTCGTTGGGGTCGGGCGGGATAACCAGCACGCGCAGCTCTTGCTGCAAGGCGGGCAGTTTGGCTTCCAGCTCGGCCAGTTCTTCAGCCGCCAGGGCGGACATTTCTTTGTCCGAGCCGTCCTTGATAATCGCCTTATCCCCTTCTATGGCCGAGAGGACGGCGTTGATTTCGTTTTCTTTTTCAATAATAGGCTTTAGAAAAGCGTGGCGTTTGGATTTTTCCATCAGCTCTTTGGCCGACAAAGAGCCGCTCATCAACTCTTTTTCCAACTGTTCGTATTCTTCGGTATATTTGGCGGTGTCCATAATTTCACTCCGTGATTTCTATCAAAATGTTTTCCAGCCCCGATATGCAGCTTTCATAATAGCCGTCCCCCGTCACACGCGGCCCGGACACGATTTCATATCCGGCCCGACTTAGCAAATCTGTCAGCCCGTCCACCTGTCCGCGGCTCCCGGCGGCAAACGCCACATGGCTCCAGCCTAAGTGCAAAGCCCCTTTCTCCTTTTCCTCCAAACAGGGGCGGGTCATCAGTTCCAGCCGCGCGCCGCCGTCAAAAGTTAAAAAATACGAGCGAAAGCCCGTCTTGGCGTTATGGTAAAGCGGACCCGCTTCGGCCTGAAAGAAGCGGACAAAAAAATTTTTGGCGTTTTCCAAATCCCGCACATACACGGCGGCGTGATCTATTTTCATGGCTTTCCCGGCCCGTATAACAAAAAACAGACCCCCGATATGCGAGAGTCTGTTTGTTTAAAGAACGTTGCTATTTGGCGGCTTTTTCTTCTTTGGCAGCCGCTTTTTTCACCGGGGCCGCGGCTTTGGGAGCTTTCTTGGCGGAAGCGGCCTTTTTCAAGACGGCTTTGTTGGCCAGTTTGCTCTTGGCTTTGACTTCGGTTTTCGGTTTGCGCGTGACAGTTTTGCCGGAGGTGGAGGCAAAACGTTTGTTGAATTTTTCCACTCTTCCTTCGGTATCCAGCAGTTTCTGTTTGCCGGTGAAGAACGGATGGCACGCGGCGCAGATGTCCAGCTTTAAAGTTTTGGTGGTGGAGCGGGTCATAAATTTGTTGCCGCAAGCGCAGACGGCTTCCACAAATTCATATTTCGGATGTATTTTCTCTTTCATTTTATTTTCCTCTGAAAATGGTACGGGCAGAAACGCCTTCTTGATTATTTTAGCATAAAACCCAATCAGAAATAAAGCGGAAATTTTAACAACA
>CAMGSK010000129.1 GCA_946061795.1 uncultured Elusimicrobium sp. | reverse complement strand
AAAACAAATCAGCATGTTTGACATGAGCAAATATATCTCCAAAAACGTCAAATAATGCCTGAAGAGTTGATTTTGAAAGGACGGGGCAAGTAATTTTGCTCCGTCTTTTTTATGGATAAACTCCGGAACACCCCGGGATTCAGCCGGGGATGAAGGCCAATCCCGCCGCAAGAAACCGGAAATTTTTTCTTGTCTGTTGGTGACGGGCCAAATCAAGCGAAGCGGAGGGATTTCCATAAAAGAGAATATCGTCGGAGCTGTGGGACGGCTCCTCTCTGCATCAAGGAAACTTTTCCGGAAAATTTATTGCGGCTGCCTTTTCTTCTCCGCTCGGCAAATTGCTACAATATACCCTATGAATCATTCCAATGAAGGTATGCGACAATTACTTGCGGGATACCGGGATTTTTTTAAAGGCAATCCCGTCCGCCGCGGTTTCTGCGCGCTGCACGCGGAACAAATCGCCAATACGCAAAATCCGCATTCCATGGTGGTCAGCTGTTTTGACAGCCGCGTCTGCCCGGAAGCCGTGTTTAACACCAACGACGGGCATATTTGCGTGCACCGCAATATGCTCAATCAAATAGACAAAGAAGATTTTTCCATGATGGCTTCTCTGCGCTTTGCCGTAGAAAGCCTGAAGGTGGAGAATGTGATTATCCTGGGGCACAGCGACTGCAACGCCGTGGCCAAGCTTCAGCATTTGGAGGAACTGTCCGAAGAAATCCGTTCCTGGCTGGACCGCACCCATACCTGCTACCGCGGGGCTACGCTGGAAGAGGCCGTCAAAAACAATGTGCTGGACCAGCTGGGGCACTTGGCGTCTATTGATTTCGTCGTTTCGGCGGTGAGGAACCGGGGGCTGAATTTGGAAGGGCTGTATTTCCATATTGCCGACGGATTGCTGGAGCGCTGGAACCCGCGCCAAAACCGCTGGGATTTCGTCCCGGTGGATTAAACGGCCTTTTACATTGGCCCTTGCAATTTACTAAAATAAAGCAAATACCCTTTGGGGGTATCTTATACCCAAGCAGACAGGAGATTTAAGATTATGGCAAAAGCAAACGCGAAATTTATGGCTCCGTTAACCCCGAGCGCGGAATTGGCCGCCGTGGTGGGAACGACCCCGCTTCCGAGAACGGAAATCGTGAAAAAGATGTGGGAATACATCAAGAAAAACGGCTTGCAGGACGCGAAGAACAAACGGATGATCAATTCCGACGCGAAACTGGCGGCTATTTTTGAAGGGAAAAAACAAATCAGCATGTTTGACATGAGCAAATATATCTCCAAAAACGTCAAATAAGTTTGGTTTGATTTGTGATTTGTATGCGGTCCGGAACTTGTGTTTCGGGCCGCTTTTTTGCGTTTGGCCCGTTTGTGGAGTCAGCCGGTGCGTTTTTTACTCAGAAACAGGCTTTTGCCCCGGTGGACGCGTCGGGCCGTTTTTGATATGATGAAGGAAATACATCATAGGAGGATTCATGGCAGATCTTTCCGCAATGTTTGAAGGAATTGTCCCCGCCGCAGGCGGCGCGGACAATATCGCCACGCTGGGTTCGTGCATGACGCGTTTGCGCATGACGCTTAAAGACGCGCAAAAAGCCGACGTGGCCAAAATGAAAGCCGTTCCCGGCGTAATGGGCGTGGTGGTGCAGAGCGGGCAGTACCAGCTGATTGTCGGTCCTTCCGTCTCCACCAAACTGGCCGAATATTTTCACGCGCACGGGTCTTTTGCGCCGCTTTCTTCCGGGGGGCAGGCGGCTCCTGCCGCGTCGGCCAAGCCCGCAGCCGCTCCCGGCGTGGGAGAAGCCAAAGAAGTCAAGGCTTCCATGAAGCGCAAATATTCCAGCCGTTTAAGCCGTATTTGCGCCACCGTGGGCAATATTTTCGTCCCGCTGATTCCTGCCTATATTGGCTGCGGTTTGATTTTGGGCGTGAACAATCTACTCGCCCGCACTTTGTTGGAAAATCAGCCCAATTTGACCGCGATGCTGGCCGTGTTCGGCAATGCGATTTTCTTTTATTTGAACGCCGTGGTGGGATACAACGCCAACAAAGAATTCGGCGGCACTCCGGCGTTGGGCGTGGTGTTTGCCGGTATTTTAAATTCCGCCGCACTTTCCGGCGTGACGCTTTTTGGGGAACTGCTTACCCCGGGCAAGGGCGGCATTATTGCCGTGCTTTTGGTGTGCTATTTCGGCAGCAAATTTGAACGCTGGCTGCGCGGACTGGTCAAAGGCAGTTTGGAAATGTTTATCACGCCGACTTTGACGGTGCTGGTGGTGGGCTTTGCGTCTTTGGCGGCCATTCAGCCTTTGGCGGGGTGGCTTTCGGAGCAATTGTCCGTACAGACCCAGAACGCCCTGACGCACGGCGGCGCGCTGACCGGCTTTGTGTTGGGCGGCGGCTTTCTGCCGCTGGTCATGCTGGGCATTCACCAAAGTCTGGTGCCGCTACACCAGCAGCTGGTGGATTCTCTGGGCAATAATCCGCTGTTCCCCATTTTGTGCATGGCGGGCGCGGGACAGATCGGCGCGTCTTTGGCCGTGTTGTTTAAGACCAAAAATACGCGTTTGAAATCCATTGTGAAAAACGCGCTGCCCGTGGGTGTTTTGGGCATCGGCGAACCGCTGATTTACGGCGTCACGCTTCCTTTGTTTAAGCCCTTTATCGGCGCGTGTCTGGGCGCGGCTTTCGGCGGGGCGGTGCTGGGCGCCATGCACGTGTCGGCCGCCATCCCGTTCGGCGTGTCCGGCGTGTTGCTGCTGCTGGTGATGAGCAATACGCACAGTTTGATTTTTTACAGCGTGGGCTTTTTGGTGGCCGTGGTGTTTGGCTTTATCTTCAGCTGGTTCCTGGGTTTTGACGACCCGCCCGAAGAAAATTGACCTTCCCGCCTTTAAAATCCCGGAAAGATGTTTCCGGGATTTTTTTGTCTGTCCTGTTTCAAAAAGAGCGGTTTCTTTTTTCCGTCAAATAATCTATACTGAAGTTATGCAACCTGTTTTGTTCTGCACCGTGCTTACGTTAGCCGTCGGCGCGACGGGCTGGGAATTCTGGCGCCGGCGCTGCGCTTCTCCCGCCGTTAAAAAAGCCAAATACAAAGCCCTGGAAAAACGCGCCAAAACCGGTGATCAGGAGGCCATGTACACCTTGGCCAAATGTTTTTACCGGGAGACGGACGCCCGTTTTTATCCGTTGATTTTTAAATGGGTCAGCTTGCTGGCCGCGCAAAAAAGAGATCCCGCCGTGTGGCTGCAAATGGGGGACATGTACGCCAGCGGCTGCGGTACAGACCGGGATTTGAAACGTTCTCTGAGCTGCTATGAACAGGCCTTGGCCGCCGATATTACCGCCTATAAAAACACCAGCCTGACGGCCGAAGCGCACAATTATTTGGAAAAGCGGATTATCCGCATCCGCAAAGAACTCTCCCGCTGATCTAATCCTTTTTTCCCCCTGTCGCTTTGTCTTTTAAGGAGCTATGCTTTGGGTATATCCGCAAGACAAGGGGGAAAAGGTATGCTTTGTAAAAGAAAATTTGTTTTGCTTTGCGCGTTGTTGTTTTGCGCCGCGTCGGCGCGGGCCCAGCTGCAGAAAAATTGTCCGGTGCATGACGTGGTGCCGACGGAAAATATTACTTCTTTGGAAATCAATCCCGCACTGGACGTTGTGGATGATTCCGCCGGCGTGTCCGTTTCTAAAATGACGCTGAAAGCGTTTTTTGCGCTCAGCCGCCGTTTCAACATAGGGGCGGAACTGCCTTTGGCGCGTTTTGAAGGCCGCGGCGAGAGTAAAAATGGCTTGGGAGACGCTACGCTGACGTTTTCCGCCGTGACGGAGAATTACGGACGTTGGTCTTTTGGTGCGCAGCTGGAAACGGTATGGCCCACCGCAACCGCCGACGCATTGGGCAGCGGCAAAGTACAAACCAATCCCGCCGTTTATGCGGTGTATATGCCGGGGCCCAATTATTTCGTCACTTTGGGATATAAGCAAAGCTATTCCGCCGCCGGAGACGGCGGCCGCGCCGACATCAGTACGGGCCGTATTCGTTCCGTTTGGGCGTATTTGTCCGATGACCAGTGGTGGGTGCTGGCCGATCCCCGCTATGTTATGGATTATAAACGTTCCGGGACGGCGCGTTTGGACGTGGAAGCGGAA
>CAMGSK010000128.1 GCA_946061795.1 uncultured Elusimicrobium sp. | reverse complement strand
TGCTGGTGGTCGTCTTGATCATCGGTATTTTGGCCGCGATGGCCTTGCCCGCTTATTTTAAAGCGGTGGAACGCTCCCGCATTGCGGAAGCGGATACGCTCTTGGGCTCCACGGCTCAGGCGCAGCAGAGACGCTGGATGAAGAACAATTCTTACTCTAAATTGTTCTCCGGTCTGGACGTTGCTCCGACCAATGCCGCCAGTGCGAAGTTCTGCACGAAAGGCGGCACTACCTCTGGTACCGGTGACTCCGCTACCACAACCTGCAATAATGGGTTTGAAATTGAACTGGGCGCAACGACAAATGCCTATGATAAAGGATATGCTACGGCCACACGCGTAGGCAACAGCCAGTACAAATATAAGCTTGCCCGCGTTTATCAGAGCACCGCGACCAGCTGCATTCCCGGAACCGGCACGGGTACTACTGACGCTACTAAAGAAGCCGATGCGGCTTTGTGCGCGGACTTCTGCGGCGTAGATAAGGCCGATAGCGGTTGCTGCAATGACGGCACTCTCACTACGGATGGTGTAGCTACTGGCCCCTGTGCTGACTATACGGCGGCAACGGGATCTTAAGTGTCGTTTTGTTGTTGTGTTAAACCCCGCCTTCGGGCGGGGTTTTCTATATATGAAAAAGGGCAAATTGCTATAATAATAAAATGAACGCGCAGGAAGAAAACGTGTTGTCCGTGGAAGATTTGCGGGTGGCTTTCCGCTGTGAAGCGGGCCGCGCGGAAGTGTTGCACGGGCTGAGTTATCGTCTGCCCAAAGGCAAAGTGCTGGCCGTAGTGGGGGAATCCGGCTGCGGCAAAACGGTGCATGCGCTGTCTTTGCTGAAATTGCTTCCGCCGGGGGGAGAAATTACGTGCGGGCGCATTATGTACGCGGGAAAAGACGTGCTGAAACTGCCCGCCGAAGCATTGCGCCGGCTGCGCGGGGCAAAAATTTCCATGATTTTTCAAGACCCCATGACCAGCCTAAACCCTATCCGCACGGTCGGCAAACAATTGACGGAAACGATTTTGGCGCATACCTCCTGTTCCAAATTGCGCGCGCAGGCTCTGGCCGTACGCCTGCTTAAAAAAGTGGGCATAGAAAATGCCCGTCTGCGTATGAAACAATATCCTTTTCAGTTTTCCGGCGGCCAGCGTCAGCGCATTATGATCGCCATGGCTTTGTGCCTGCGACCGGACGTGCTGGTGGCCGACGAGCCCACCACCGCGCTGGACGTCACGATTCAAGCCCAGATTTTACATTTAATAAAGAGTTTGCAGAAACAAAGCGGCATGTCCGTCGTGTTTATCACGCACAATTTGGCCCTGGTGGCCGGCGTGGCTGATGACGTGCTGGTGCTTTACGGCGGATATTGCGTGGAAAAAGCTTCCGTGCGGGATTTGTTCGCTAATCCGCTGCATCCTTATACCCGGGGCCTTTTGCAGTCTTTGGTGTCTTTGAAAGAAAAGACGGAGCGGCTGCCCGCCATTGAGGGCTATCCCCCCGCACCCGGCGAAGAACAGAAAGGCTGTCCGTTTGCCCCGCGCTGTCCGCACGCGTGGGAAAAATGCCGCACGCAGCTGCCGCCTTTGTTTGAGTCCGGCGCTCATGAAGCGCGCTGTTGGCTGGTGGAGAACAAATGACTAATCCGGCGGAAGTGAAAAATTTATATAAAACTTACCGCTCCGGCGGATGGTTTGCTTCCCGCAAAGAAAACAAACCCGTACTGCAGGACGTGAGCCTGTCTTTGGGGGAGCGGGAAATTTTGGGTTTGGTGGGGGAATCCGGCTGCGGCAAAAGCACGCTGGCCAAGGTGTTGCTGGGGCTGGAGGATTATCAGTCCGGTTCCGTAAAAGTGGAAGGACTGGAGCTGAAAGAATTGGACAAAGCCGGATTTAAGCGTTTGCGCCGCAGACTGCAGGTGGTCTTTCAGGACCCGTATTCCAGCTTGGACCCGCGCATGAGCGTGCGGCAGATTTTGTGCGAGCCCTGGGACATACACGGCCTACACAAAGACCGCGCCAAACGTAAAAAAACATTGGAAGAGCTGGTCCGCTCTGTAGGTTTGGACCCGGCGCATTTGGACCGCTACCCGCATGAATTTTCCGGCGGACAGCGTCAGCGCGTGGCGTTGGCGCGCGCTTTGGCCTTGGAGCCGCGCGTGCTGGTGGCGGACGAACCCGTCTCCGCGCTGGACGTTTCCGTGCAGGCGCAAATCTTGAATTTGCTCAAAGACGTCAGCCGCGCCCGTGCGCTGAGCATGCTGTTTATTTCGCATGATTTTGCCGTCGCGCGTTTTTTGTGTGACCGCATTGCCGTCATGTACCAGGGCAGAATTGTGGAGTGCGCTCCGGCACGCACCCTGCTGGACAACCCGCAGCATCCCTATACGCGGGCTTTGCTGGACGCCGTTCCCTCGCCGGACCCTTCGGCGCGCAAAGATTTTGAGCCGGCGGTTTTGAAGTCGTCGGTCCGCCGGGAGCAGTGCTCCTGCCCGTATGCTCCGCGCTGCCGTTATTACCGTGCGGCTTGCAACAGGCCTTTTGCGCTGACCGATGACGGAAAGGGCCATTGGTGCGCCTGCGCGCTTAAGCCGTTTAACAAATCCCAAACCGCAGAGCGGTTTCACGGAGGAACCCATGAACGCAATGATTAACGAAAAAAGAATGCTGAATACGTTTTTAAAACTGGTGCGTACGGACAGCGAATCGTTCCACGAAGGCAAAATACAGCAAATGCTGGCGGCGGAACTTAAAAAACTGGGCGGAAGCGTTTATGTGGACAAAGCCGGCAAAAAAATCGGTTCCGACGCGCAAGGCAATATTATCGCCAGTTTTAAAGGAGAATCCGGTAAAAAGACGTTTTTGCTTTCTTCCCACATGGACACCGTACAGCCCGGCAAAGGAGTAAAACCTTCCGTGAAAAACGGCCGCGTGGTCACCGACGGCACCACCGTGCTGGGAGGGGACGATAAGGCGGGCATCGCCGTTATTTTGGAAATTTTGGCCGCGCTGAAGGAAAGCAAAACGCCGCATGCGCCTTTGCAGGTGATTTTTACCCTTAATGAAGAAAACGGCATGGGCGGCGCGAAAAATTTGGATTATTCCAAAATCAAAGGCCGCGACGGATTGATTTTGGACAATGAAAGCGCGGAAGAACTGCTGGTGCGCGGTCCGGCGGTGTGTGACTTTTTGGTGGAAATTAAAGGAGTGGCCGCGCACGCGGGGGTTTGCCCGGAAAAGGGTATTTCCGCGCTGGAAGTGGCGGCCAAGGCGCTCTCTATGATGAAGCTGGGGCGCGTGGACGCGGAGACCGTGTGCAATTTCGGCGTGGTGGAAGGGGGCAAGGTGACCAATGCCGTCATGCCTCTTCTGAAACTGAAAGGCGAGGCGCGCAGTTTAAATCCCCGCAAGCTGCAAAAGCAAGTAAAACACATGAAAGACTGCTTTGCCAAAGCGGCGAAATTGTTCGTGCGCAAAGTGGACGGGGAAACGATAAAACCGCAAATCGTAATAGAGACGCCGCTTCGCTACGGCGCGCTGAACATCCCCAAAACCGCCGCGGCGGTGAAACTGGTGCAGGCGGCGGGGCGGAAGCACGGCGTAAAGATAAAAGCGGTCGCTTCCGGCGGTGGGTGCGACGCCAACGTCACCTGCCAGCACGGGCTTTTGATGCCCAATTTGGGGCTGGGCGTGGACAAATGCCACAGCACAAAAGAATATTTGGAACTGAAGGATTTTTATAAAGCCGCCCGCATCGTATTGGATGCGGTGCTGGCGTACAAATAATTTATGATTCGGTACATTTTGCGAAGGCTTCTTCTTCTGCCGCTGGTGGTGCTGGGCGTGACGTTTTTATTGTTTTTTCTGACGCAGCGTCTCAGTCCGGAAATGCGCGCGTCTTTGTATATTAAAGACCCGCGGCAAATGGGCTCCATGGAAGAGATTATCCGCAAATACGGTCTGCGCGACAATGTGTTTAAACAATACGGCCGCTGGCTTTCCGGCGCGCTGAAAGGAGATTTGGGCTACAGCCAAAGCGCAAATATGCCCGTCTCGCAGGCTATCAAAGAATATTTGCCCGCCACCGTGCAGCTGGCCGTGCTGACCATTGTGTTGGTGGTGTTTTTCGGCGTATGGTTCGGCGTCGTGTCCGCAGTCAACAAAGACAAGTGGCAGGACG
>CAMGSK010000127.1 GCA_946061795.1 uncultured Elusimicrobium sp. | reverse complement strand
AACCCAGCTGTCTATTTCTTCCGATATTCCGTAAGAAATTTTGCCGTCAATGCGTATTTTTTTGTTGCGGGAAAAATCGGTTTTGCGATAAAACGACTTGGACCAGTCACCCCTGCGCGGAGCGTTAATCGTGCCGGAACTCTGCCCGTCCGGCCACGCATTAAACGTCCACCGGCCGTCCGCCGTCTTGTAGCAGGCGTATATCTTTTCTGCTTCTTCAAAGACCTTCTCCATCCATACGTCAAACGACCAATACAGCGGGGCCACTTCCGCGGCAGGCAGCCCGGCCAAAGACACCACCCCCTGCAGCAAGTCGTTAAGCGTTTTGTTTTGCTTCCAGGTAAAATATTTGGCCAATACTTTTTCATCGGGGGAGGGGATAAATTTAAGCTCTACCGAACCCGTCGCTTCGGTATTGGACAAATCCGAAACGTCATAGTCCTGCTCTTCCGACAGGACGCGGGACGTATCCCAATCCGCCCCGTACCGCACTTCCGTAAATCCCCCCACCAACACGCGGGACGTGCGGAACGTAAGCCCCGCTTCATCTTCCGGGTCCTTTGTCAATTCTTCCGGGCCCTGCGGGTCGCTGTAGCCCTCCGCGCTGATATTTTCCAGAAGGGACCAGCCCGTATTCAGCGGCAGACTGACAGTCTGTTCGTCGGTTTTGAAAGAATAACTGTCCGATACATATCCCGTAAACATGGGCACGGATACGGCCGGGTTGCTAATCAGCAGAAGACTGACCACGATTTTTGACCCGTAAAGCAAATAATTTTGGCCGTCAAAAATTGAATCCGCCTTCCCCTCAAAAAATATTCCTTTTTTGTTGTAAAGTTCCAGCGTGACGTTGTCCGGCTCATATTTGGCAATGGAGTCGCTGTCGTATTTCCATTTAAGTTTGTTGGCCTTCTTTAAAAGCGCGGAAATATCCCGCCCGGAGGTTTCCGGCGCGTACTTTTGCGCCGAAGCGTCCCACGCGTTGCGGAACAGCTCCAGTTTTAAACGCAAACGGCTGAAATTGCGGCTCTTTACGGCCGCTGCTATTTCGGCGGGTAAGGTTATCATAATTCCTGCCCCTTTAATTTAAACGAAATTAAGCCCGTTTTTCGGTCGGGCGTGAATGAAAACTCCGGATCCATGTACATTTCGTACGCGTCCAGCGCTTCGTAATCGTCCCACAGCGCGACAAAAACCTCCTGCGTGTCGTTTATGTGCGCGTACAACGCGTCAAATTGCTCCTTGGTGCAATTTTGTACCGACAGAGTAATATCTTTCTTGCGGTACAACACCCAATGCACCACCGAACCGTTATAAGTACGGAAAGAGTCCGCTCCGCGCGCGGGCGACAGTTCCGCGTCCGTAAGCGCAAAAAGTTCCAGCGTCTTGTCCAACAAGCCCAGCGTGCCGATGATGACCGCGGACTGCCCGGCCGCGGCGGTAAGCACTAGGCGGATGCCGCCGCTGTTGCTCTTCTTCGGCGCGGTAAAAATAATATCTTCCCCGCCGATACCGCCTACCGCAAAAGCCTGCGAGAAAGTGCCGTCGGAGTTCTGATAGTACGCCTGCACGCTGTCCAGGTTGTGGTTTTTAAGCACCAAGGTGTCAAATGTATGGCGCGCGTCCGCGCCGTCATATGACTTGACGGCAAAATCCAGCGTGACCGAGCTCCCCGCGTCATACCGCCAGACGGTGCGGCGGTCGTTGTCAAAAACCGCTTCCAATCCGGCGGGAAACGAGCCGCTCATCGGTGCGGCGTACTTTAAAAAATTGTTGCTGTAAAAAGTGACGGGCCGTTTAATCATCATTAAGCCTCCCCGCGCCGCACAGTCACGCGCGCAAAACGCAATGCGTCCGCCGTACCGAGTTCCACCGCGTCGGTAATGTCGGAAAGCAAAGACTCTCCCGCCGTGATGTGAATGGTTTGGTTGATTACCACGCCGCCAAGCCCCGCGTCGCTTTGCTCGGCAATGGCCCCGCCGATCTGCCGCATGGCCGTTTTGTTGGACAGCGGCAGGACGGCTTCGTCGCTTCCGCCTTCGCCGATGACGGCCGGCACGCCGCCGGTCACGGCTTTGACAAGGCCTCCGTTGGCGAGTTCCACCCCCGCGATGTTGGATACCTGCATCAAACCCGCCGCAATCACGCTGGCCATTGCCGCAAAGTTGAGAGGAAACGGCACTTGCGCGAGAGCGTTCGCCGCGCCCTGATACGTGGAAATGGTCGCTTGCGCGATGCCTGCGGCTTTTCCGATGGCAGCCAGCTTTTTGTTGCTGGAAGACGAAAGAGAAATCAAATTACTGAAAATCGTTCCCATCGTTTGCTGGTTTTGCTTGGCGCGCTGCTGTTCCAAACGGAGTTGCTCGGTGTTAAACTGCTCAAGCACCTCATTTTTGGCCGCTTCGTACTCTTCGGTATCGCCGAGTTCCGCCTGCAAGTATTCCAGTTTCTTTTCACGCTGCGCCGCCAATTGCTCTTCTAAAAAATCTATATTTTGGAGCCCCGAGAATTGAGCCGTCTGCCCGGACAGAATATCCCCCGCGCTCAAGCTGTCCGCCCGTGTACGCTCATCCTCCGCTTCATTAGTCGTCCAGCCGGACAGGGTGTCGCGCGTGCCTACGCCCGCATTGCGTTTAATAGATTCCAGCCGCTTGGCGGCTTCGTCCGCCGCTTTTTTCTCTTCCTCCGACACTTCGGCCGCGGCCTTGGCCAAAGCCCGCTTTCCATTTACTTGGTCAGCGTTTAGCTTAAGTTGTTTGCTTTGCTCTTCTGTTGTTTTCTTTTCTTCGGGCCAAATATCCGAAACACTACGGGTCATACGGTTAAGCACGGCGGTTTGGTGGGCGGCGTCTTTGGTCGCCTGCGAAATCCAATCATCAGCGCGCTGCGCCGCTTCCGCTACGCCTTTGGGAATAAGGCGCAGTTTGGAGCCGACGGAAATAATTTGACTTAAACTTTTAACTGCAACGGCGGCCAACCCCAAAAAAGCAGTTTTACCGACGGACGCCAGCGTCTGTATCCAGCCAAACGCGGCGTCAAAATAATTTCCGCCTGCGGTAAAAAGTTTTTGCAGCAACTGTACCCCGTCCGTTAAATAGCCCAATAAAGGTACAAACGCTTCGGACAGTCCCGCGCCCACTTGTTCCTTAAAGTCGCCCCAGCTCTCTTTCAAAGCGTTTGTTTTGGTAATGGCGTCGCCCATGGTGGCTTGGGCGGACGCACCGAATTGCTCGTTGATTTGTTTTAAAACTGCTTCAAATTGGTCGCCTTCCTTAATGCTTTGGTCCAGAACAATGCCATAACGGCTAAGCGCAGAAGTGGACCCGGCAGCGGCGCGCGCAATTAACATTAAAGCGGCTTCAAACTCCATACCTTGGTTGGCCGATAACGCGTACGCCGCGCGGATAGCTTCCTGCGCCTGCGTACCCACTACTTGATAATTGGCTAAGGTACGCTGTGCATCCAGGAACTTTTCATCAGCCAGGCCGGTGGCGTTTTGCATTTCCGAAGCAAACGCCTGCGCCTGCTCCATGGCCCCGGAGGCGGTATAGCCCACATTCTTATAAGCGGCCGCCAGCATATTCACGGAACGGGCATTCTCCTGAAAAGCGGAAATGCTTGAAGTGAAAAAGCCAAAAACGCCTTTAAAAGCGGCAATTCGAGCGACAACCCCGGCGGCGGCTTTGGCAAAAAGGTTAAACCCGTTTGCGCCCTCTTTTGTTGCAGTCGCGGTCGCCTTCCCCATTTCATCCGCTTTTTTAGTAAGGTCATTCATCCCTTTTTTGGCTTGGACTTCGCCTTTATTTTCGTAAACAGTTTGAATGACAATCACTGCTTTTTGTTCATCTGCCATTGAAAAAACACCTTTTTTTGATTAGAATATAAATATGACACTAAACGACCTTTTTAAAAACATCTACGGCAAAGACTGGAAACAAGCCTCTTTCTGGGAAAAAGTAGAGGCGGTGATTTTTGGTGTCGTTGTTTTCCAGTTTGTTTCCCACTTATTTTTCCCTCACGATTAAGCCTTACTTTTTATCCGTACTTTTATCCCCTCCGCCGCAAAATCCTTCAGCGGCGTATGGTTGGTAATGACGGTTTGCTTTGTCCCGCGTGATTTCACGGCTTTCAGTTCCGCCTTCTGCGCCCGCACATACTCCAGCACATAGGCGTTTATCTGCGTCAGGG
>CAMGSK010000126.1 GCA_946061795.1 uncultured Elusimicrobium sp. | reverse complement strand
CAGTTGGCCGTGCCCAGGTCCATCCCCAAGTCGGAGGAAAACAAGCCCCCCAGATAATCAATCACCATTTAGTCCACCAATTTGATAATCGCCACCTGCGCATTGTCGCCCTGGCGAATGCCGGCGCGGTAAATGCGGGTAAAACCGCCGGGGCGGTTCTGATAGCGGGCCGCCAACACGTCAAAAAGCTTTTTGTAAGCGTTTTTGTCTTTCAGCGTATCTTTTACGGCCATGTGATTGTTGGCTTTGGCCAGGGTAATCAACCCTTCCACCACGCGGCGCACTTCTTTGGCTTTGGGCAGCGTGGTTTTGACTTCTTCGTGCAGGATAATGCTGGTGGCCATGTTTTTGAGCATGGCGTTCTTGTGGGAAGAAGTTTTTCCGAGTTTACGGTATCCTGTATTCTTAATCATCTTTACAATCCTTTAAACGGGTAATACCCTAAATTTTCATGCCCAGAGACAAGTTCATCTCGGCCAGTCTTTCTTTAATCTCATCCATAGATTTGGCGCCGAAATTCTTAATCATCTTCAGGTCGTCCTCGGTCATTTTGACCAAGTCGCGCACCGTATTGACGTTTTCGGATTTCAAGCAATTGATGGAGCGGGAAGAAAGCTCAATAAATTCAACAGACTGGTTGAGCACTTCGTCAAGCTTGGAATTGACGGGCGTAGCTCCGCTGACGCTGCCGGTGGAGGAAATGGGCTCTTGTTCCAAATCCGCGCCCGTATTAACGGCCACGGTACCCGGTTCTTCGCCTTCAATGGTGAAGATATGCAAAGAGCCGGAGAGCAGCACCGCCGCACGGTGCAGGGCCCGGGCGGGCTCCAGCGTACCATCGGTGGTGATTTCCAGAATCAGGCGGTCATAGTCGGTTTTCTGGCCGACGCGGGCCGGTTCGACGTCATAGTGCACCTTTACGATAGGCGAAAACAGCGCATCCACGGGGATGAATCCGGCGGGACGCTGAATTTTGGCCAAATCTTCGGCGGGCACATAACCTTTGCCGCGGGAAATTTCAATTTCCATCTCCAGGCTGCCGCCCGCTTCCAGGGTGGCAAGCTGCAGGTCCTTGTTGACGATGCTCACGCCGTCCGCTTCTTCAATGTCGGCGGCCGTCACGGGACCGGGTTTGGAGGCGTTCAAGCGAACGTATTCACGGTTTTTGTCGTCCATCTTAAGGCGCAAATTTTTCAAATTGAGCAAGATGTTGATGACGTCTTCCCGCACATTGGGCAGGGTGCTGAATTCATGCACGGCTCCGGCGATGCGCACGGCCGTCACGGCCGCGCCTTCCATACCGGAAAGCAGAATGCGGCGCAGCGAATTGCCCACGGTGTGACCATAGCCGCTTTCGTAAGGCTCGGCGGTAAATTTGCCGTAGCGGTCAGAAGCGGTTTTTTCGTCCAACTGGATCTTTTGGGGAAGAACTAATTCGTTAAAAGCCATTTCAGCCTCCGCACTATTTAGAATAGTATTCGACGATGAGCTGCTCGTTGACAGGGTAGGACATTTCCGCTCTGTCGGGCCATCTCAAAAGTTTGCCGGTCATTTTCTCCGCGTCAAATTCCAAAAAGCTGGGGCGTTGGTTGCGTTTTTCGGTTTCCAACAAGCCTTGTTTGACGGTCGGATTTTCGGCCAAGGCGGAGTTCAGCGTCACTTTGTCTCCCGGTTTAACTTGGAAAGAAGGAACGTTGACGGCTTTGCCGTTGACCGTAATGTAGCCGTGCAGCACAATCTGGCGGGCGGCTTTCAAAGACACCGCAAAGCCCAGACGGCGCACCACGTTGTCCAAGCGGGTTTCCAACAGGCGCAAGAAGTTTTCGCCGGTTTGGCCCTGCAGTTTGGCGGCTTTGTCAAACATATTGCGGAACGGAATTTCCGACATGCCCGACTGGAAGCGCGCTTTCTGTTTTTCCTGCAAGCGCACGCCGTATTCGGACAATTTGGTGCGGCGCATTTTGCCGCCGGCTTTTCCGCCGCGCACTTTCACGGACGCCAATTTGTCAATGACGCAGTTGGTGTAGCATTTGGTGCCTTTGAGGAAAAGTTTGCAATCTAATTTTCTGCATTTTTTGCAGCTGGATTCAGTGTATCTGGACATAAATCTTATACTCTCCGTGCTTTAGGGGGTCTGCATCCGTTATGCGGGATGGGGGTCACGTCTTTGATGGAGGAAACCGTCAAGCCGGCTTGTTGCACGGCGCGCACGGCGGTTTCGCGTCCCTGACCGGGGCCGCACACTTTAACGGCCACTTCGCGCATACCCAAAGCCACGGCTTTTTCAGCGGCTTTATTGCAGGTAATCTGCGCGGCGAACGGAGTGCTCTTTTTGCTGCCTTTGAACCCGTGGGAACCGGCGGTGGACCAGGCGACGGTGTTGCCTTTGTCGTCGCTGACCGTCACGATGGTGTTGTTGAACGAGCAATAAATATGCACCACGCCGAAGGCCGGCGCTTTGGCGTTTTTCTTTTTGCCTTTCGCGGCCGCGGAAGTTTTGGTTTCCGCCGCGGCGGCGTTATTTAATTCTTTTTCTTCTGCCATAATTTAATTCCTGGATAAAAGTTTATTTGGTCTTGGAACCGACGGTTTTTCTGCGACCGCGGCGGGTGCGGCTGTTGGTTTTGGTCCGCTGTCCGCGCACGGGCAGGTTTCTGCGGTGGCGCTGGCCTTTGTAAGAACCAATTTCGATAAAGCGGTGAATGTTCTGCGCCACTTCTCTGCGCAGTTCGCCTTCCACCTTGTATTCTTTCTGCAAGATGGTGTTCAACAGACCGGCCTGTTGTTCGGTCAAATCTTTGACGCGGGTAGCGGGGTCAATTTGGCCTTCCAGCTTGGCGAGCAGTTCTTTCGCGTTTTTTTTGCCGATGCCGTAAATGTATTCCAACGCTACGTCAATTCTTTTGTTTTTCGGTAAATCAATACCTGCGACTCTAGCCATATTCTATAAGACTCCTGTAAATTAACCTTGGCGCTGTTTGTGTTTGGCGACTTCGCAAACCACGCGTACAACGCCGTTGCGCTTAATGATTTTGCACTTTTGGCATATCTTTTTTACACTGGCTCTGACTTTCATTTATTTCTCCCTATAAGTGATTCTGCCTTTGGTCAGGTCGTACGGGGACAATTCTAGTTTCACTTTGTCTCCGGGCAGAATTCTTATATGATGAACTCTCATTTTCCCGGATATGTGTCCCAGAATGATCTTGCCGCCCGGGATTTCAATCTTAAACATCGCGTTGGGCAAGGATTCCAGAACTTTGCCTTCAACTTCTATTTTATCGCTCATACATCTCCGAGTTTGGGTTAAATTTCGGAACGCGCCGGATAAAACCGGTTCATTCAAAAGCAGTGAAAATTTCACTGCCGTGAGCCGTGACCGCCACCGTGTGTTCAAAGTGGGCCGCCAAACTGCCGTCCCGCGTGACCACCGTCCAGCCGTCACTAAGCTGCCTGACTCTCCAAGTTCCCGCCGTAATCATGGGTTCAATGGCAAGCACCATGCCTTCCCGTAAAACGGGCCCGGTGCCTTTCGTCCCGAAGTTAGGGATAGAAGGCTCCTCATGCATCGTGCGGCCAATGCCGTGGCCGCAATAATCACGCACCACGCCCATGCCGTGTAGCTCGGCAAACGTTTCCACCGCGTTTCCGATATCTCCCAATCGGATACCCGGTTTGACTAGCCCTATCGCTTTGTAAAGAGACTTTCTGGTAATGTCCATCAGTCTCTGGGCCTCGTCGGAAACTTTACCGACGCCGAGGGTGATGGCGGCATCCGAACAGAAACCGTCAAGCTTGGCTCCCGTATCGATACTGATAATATCACCACTCTTTAATATTCTATCTTTTTTGGGGATTCCGTGCACGACTTCTTCATTTACTGACGCGCAAATGCTGCCCGGAAAACCGCCATAACCCAAAAAAAGCGGTACCGCTCCGAAGGAGCGTATCGTTTTTTCGGCTATAACGTCCAAATCCAAAGTGGAAACGCCCGGCCGGGCCGCTTCCGTCATTTTTTTAAGCACGGCCGCGGTCACTTTGCCCGCGTTGCGCATGAGTTGCAGTTCGTGCTCGTTTTTCACTTCAATCATATTGCCTTCTTAGTCCTTTAAAACGGACAACAAAGATTCAAAAACTTTTTCAGGCGTTTGGTCGCCGTTGACTTCGGCGTACACGCCGGCCGCTTGATAAAATTTAATAACGGGCTCCGTCTGGCGGTGATATACGGCCAGCCGGTGCGCCACATGCTCCGGCGTATCA
>CAMGSK010000125.1 GCA_946061795.1 uncultured Elusimicrobium sp. | reverse complement strand
TTGATAAATTTTGTTCATAGCCAAAATTTATCAAAAAAAAAAAACAATGCAAGCCCTCTCCCATTCCGAGGAAAAAACCCGCCAAATATAAAGATTTGACCCTCCATCGGCCCCACAAATTCTTTCCGTGCAAACTTTGTCCCGGCGCACAAAAAACCCGCTCCGGAGAGCGGGTTCTAAAAAGCAACTTTTATAACGGGATATTGCCGGTATTACACTGGCAATGTTGCTTGGGGTCCCGTTTGTTTTTCAGAATGCGCAGCGCGTTAATGATTTTACTGCGCGCTTCGGCCGGCTCTATAATTTCGTCAATGGAGCCGTTGGACGCGGCTTGATACGGAGCGGCAAACTTGTCGGAATAATCCTGCGTCATTTTTTGTTTAAGTTCTTCCTTCTTTTGCTCGTCCGTTTCTTTCTTCAAGTCGCGCGAATATAAAATTTCCACCGCGCCGCGCGGACCCATAACGGCGATTTCCGCGCTGGGGAAGGCGAAGTTAAAATCTCCGCGCAAATATTTGGAACCCATGGCGATATACGCACCGCCGTAGGCTTTGCGCAGCACCAGCGTCACTTTGGGCACCGTCGCCTCCGCATATGCGTACAGCAATTTGGCGCCGTGGCGGATGATGCCGCCGTGCTCCTGGGCCACGCCGGGCAAATAACCGCCCGTATCCACCAAGGTCAGTATGGGGATGTTAAACGCGTTTAAAAAGCGGATGAAACGAGCGGCCTTGTCGCTGGCGTCGCTGTCCAACGCGCCGCCCAAGCAGGCGGGATTGTTGGCGATGACGCCCACCACTTCGCCGCCCAGACGGATAAAACCCGTCACCACGTTTTTGGCAAAGTTCTGGTGAATTTCAAAAAACCCGTAATCGTCGGCCAAACGCCAAATGACGTGATGGATGCGGAAAGCTTTTTTGGGGTCCATTTCGCACACGCGCTCCAGCACGTGCACGGGGCGGTCCACGATGTCCGTAGTGGTCTCAGACGGAGCCTTCTCTTCATTGTTCTGCGGCAGGAAGCTGAGCAATTCGCGCACTTGGCGGAAGCAGTCTTGCTCGGACTTGGCCACAAAATGGCATACGCCGCTTTTTTCGCTGTGCGGCCGGCTGCCGCCCAACGTGTCAAAATCCACCTCTTCTCCGGTGGCGGCTTTCACCGCGCCCGGACCGGTGATGAACATATGGCTGATGCCTTCCACCATAAAAATAAAATCGGTCAGAGCCGGAGAATACGCCGCGCCGCCGGCGCAGGGGCCCAAAATAACGGAAATCTGCGGGATTTTGCCGGAAGCTTTCACGTTGCGGTAGAAAATTTCGCCGTATCCGTTGAGGCTTTCCACCCCTTCCTGAATACGCGCGCCGCCGCTGTCCAGAAGCCCGATGACGGGAATTTTGGCTTCCAGCGCTTTGTCCATAATATCGGCGATTTTTTTGGCGTGCGCCAAACCCAAAGAGCCCCCCAGCTGCGGGAAATCCTGGGCGAAAATGGCCACCGGGCGCCCGTTGATGCGACCAAAACCGGTAATCACGCCGTCGCCTTTGATGTGTTTGTCGGCTACGCCGAAGTCGTGGCAGTTGCTTTCCACCAAACTTTTGATTTCAAAAAAGCTGTCTTGGTCCAGCAAATAGGACAGACGCTCCCGCGCCGTAAATTTGCCTTTGGCCCGTTGAGCGTTGTTCTTTTCTTCGCCCGCGCCGGCCAGCGCGTCCTGATAAATCTGACGGAACTTCACGAGGCTCTGGGGAGCCGGACGGTCGGATTTTTTATCCTCTCTGGGATCATCAAACAATTCTATCATGCGTCCTCCGTAAAGTTATATTTTACCAAACTTCCCGCCTTCTGCGGCGTTTGCAAAAGCCGCGGTAAACACAAAATCCGTTTCAAAACGGGCAGAGCTGAGCGTAATTTTCACAGAGCCCAAACGTTTCCACTCTTCCAGCGCGCGGCCCGTAAGACGCAGCCCGCCTTCCTCACAAATAATTTCGCGCGTATTGAGCGACAGCCCGCGGCCCAGCAGCTTGACCACGGCTTCTTTCTGCGTCCACACTTTTGTCAAATGTTCATCGGAAGCGGAGCCTTTTTCCGCCTCATCAAAAAAATCCTCCGCCCAAGCCCGGCTGCGGGGCTCCACCTTTTCCAAATCAACTCCCAAAAACGTCCCGGGGGCCGACACCGCGGCCGCGGCCCAGCCGTTGGAATGGGTAATGCTGACGGTCCGCGCGTCCGGAACGGAACCGACGAAGACCTGCGGCGCGCCGCTGGGCAATTTGACCACGTCAATTTGCTTGAGCACGTTTAACGCGGCGGCGGACATTTCCGAAATTTCCCCGCCCGCCGCGGGCAACGCGCACACGGGCAGCAGGCCGCTTTCCCGCGCCAAAAGCGTCTTTAACGCGAACCGGCCCCCGAGCCAGTCGCCCTTCCTCTTCTCCGCGCGCAAGGTTTGCAAATAGGCGCTTTCGGATGAAGAAAGAAACGCGTCTGCCGGGGGCAGGTCTTTAATCTTTATAAACTGCGTTTTATACTGCATTACTGGCCGATGGCCTGATAGCCGTGGATTTCCACCCACACGTTGCCGTTGTCGTCAAACACATAGGCGTCGTGCAAGGTTTTTCCGTCGGCGGTCATGCCTTTAAAACGGCCGTAGAGGTACAGCTTCTGCGGCGGCACTTCACGTTTGAACACGGCCACTTCTTTGATGCCGTCGGGCAGGGTCATTTTGTGGTCAATGGCCATATCGCGGAAGCCGCAGCACTGGAACGCCGCTTCAATAAGCATCGGGTTGGCCAACAGCGTTTTTTGTCCGTCGGTCCACTGCGGGCGCGGGGTGGTGTTATAGACGGCTAGAGAGCTGTCTTTGTCCGCCTTCAAAATACCGCCCAACACCTGGAAGCTGGGGCCGTGGAAATATTTTTTATAAATTTCTTCCTTAGTGATTTGCGGCGCGGCGTTTTTATCCAAATGAATTTGGTCTTTCACTTCGTTCCAAGTGGAAACAAAACCGCCTTCCAACGCTTTGGCCGTGAAATGACGGCGGGTATTGCCCATTTTTACGCCTTTGCTGTTAATGAAGTCGGACTCAATTTCCATGGAAATTTCGCCGCCTTCGTTTTTGCCGATGACGCGCACCGCCTGCGGGCGGTTGCGCAAGAGTTTAATGGGCAGGTAAAAATGCACGTCCTTAAGGCCCTGGGGCACGCGGCCGCCCAGTGCGTTGGCCGTTTCCATAAAAGTTTCAATGCCCATCACGCCCGGCACATACGGCGTGCCTTCAATGGCATGGTCGGCCAAGTACGGGTCGGACTGCAGGTTAAATTCTTTTTCCGTATGAATTTCTTTATCGTCCTTGGAAGCGACATTGCCCAAAAAGTGTTTGGCCCCGTTCGGGTCCGGCAAAGCGGAAGAGGAAGACGCGGCGGGCGCGGCGGAAGAGCCGCCGTTGCCTTTGTCGTCATCGCCGCCTTTGGGCGCGTTTTGCGCGCCCAAAGGGACGATTTCATCCATTTCCAAACGGTGTTGGTGATCCCAGTCCAAGCGGCCCAAAGAGCCGGTCAGCACGATTTCGGGCACGTCTCCGTACACGATTTCGTCCAAGAAGATCTGCATGCCGTCTTCGGGGTCCACAAAGTCCACGCCGTTGGAGCGCAGGAACGTTTCCACTCCGGCGCGTACGCCCATGCCCACGTTTTTGTAGGCGCTCATGGCGATGGCTACGGCGCGGTAGCCTTGGTTGGTCAGCGAGAAGGCGGATTTGGCCAAATAGTCGTTGGCGGAGGCGTAATCGCTCTGCCCCAGGTTGCCGTATTTGCCGGCAATGGAGGAGGCAAAGGCGAAGAAGCCGCCGTCGCGCACGATGTTGTTGGCCAAGAAGCTGGCGAAGCTGGTGGCTTTCACGTCAAAGATGCGGTAATATTCCGCGGGGTCTTTGTCGTAAATCAGCTTGGAGCGCTCGAGCCCCGCAAAGTGAATCAGTCCGTCCACGCGGCCGTTTTTGGCTTTGATTTTGGTGCAGACTTCTTTGACCATGGAGCTATTGAGCACGTCGCAGTGATAGTATTCCACTTCGCTGCCCAACTCGCGCAGTTTCTGCAGGTTGTTGTACAAAGTAATGGAGTCTTTGACACGGCCGAAAGCGCGCTCGAGCAGCACCGGGGTGGCTTTCTTGGTCGTATCGGCCTTCAGCTCTTCCCAGATTTGTTTTTTCAGCGCGGCCAGCTCGGTTTCGTTCATAGAAGCCCAGAGCGGGGTCTTTTCCTGGATTTCAATAATATCCAAGACGATGATTTTGCTC
>CAMGSK010000124.1 GCA_946061795.1 uncultured Elusimicrobium sp. | reverse complement strand
CCAGTGAAGACGTAAACAGCTTGGCGTACGCGCAAATTTTGTCGGACGGATTGGGCGATATATTGATTCCCGCTTTGGAAGCGGTGCGCAAAGAATTGGGCCGCCGCGCCCGCAAATACGCCCGCGGCGTACTGTTGGCCCGCACGCACGGCCAGCCGGCGGTGCCGACGACGTTTGGAAAAGAATTGAAAGTGTTTGAAACGCGTCTGGCACGTCAGATTCAACAGTTGAAAAAACAACGGATTTCCTGTAAGGCCGGCGGCGCCGTCGGCTCTTACAACGCCCATATGGCGGCGTACCCGCAGATTACCTGGCCGCGGGTGGTGCAGCGGCTGGTGGACCGGCTAAACCGGGGGCGCAAAAACAAGCTTTTTCTCAGCCCCGTTTCCACGCAGGTGGACAACCGCGACAGCTACGCCGAGACGTTTGACGCGCTTCGCCGGGTAAACGTTATTTTGACGGGGCTGTGCCAGGATATGTGGCGTTATATTTCCGCCGGTTTGGTCAAACAAAAAGCCGTAGCCGGAGAGGTGGGGTCTTCCACCATGCCGCAAAAAGTCAATCCGATTGATTTTGAAAACGCGGAAGGAAACTTGGGGATGGCTGACGCCATGCTGGAGTTTTTCAGCCGGAAGCTGCCTCTTTCCCGCCTGCAGCGTGATTTGTCTGACTCTACCGTGCTGCGCAATATCCCCGTGGCGCTGGGGCACTGCCTGCTGGCGTATAAGTCTGTGTTAAAAGGGCTTCATAAAACGGATTTTGACGCGCGCGCCGCCAGGGCGGAACTGACGGCTCATCCGGAAGTGTTGGCCGAAGCGTACCAAACCGTTTTACGCGCCTGCGGCGTATCCGGGGCGTATGAAAAACTTAAAGCCCTCACGCGCTCGCGCTCTGTGAAGGAAGAAGATTTCAAACGTTTTGCGGAAAGTTTGAACCTGGACGGAAAAACCAAACAAAAGCTGCTTGCTTTGGATGCGCTCTCTTACGTGGGGCTTGCACCGAAACAAGCGGGAGGAAAGAAATGATTGATATTGTATGCGGCGGACAGGCCGGAGACGAAGGAAAAGGGAAGATTTCGGCGTATTTATCCTATAAAGGCGACTATGATTATTGTGTGCGCGTGGGCGGCCCCAATGCCGGGCATACGGTGGTGGCCGACGGCAAATCTTACACGCTAAAAAATATTCCGTCCGGATTTTTGAATCCGGGCACCAAATTGGTGCTGGGCGCGGGCGCTTATACTAAGACGGAGTGGCTGCTGAAAGAAGTGGAAATTACCGGCACCCGCGACCGGCTGATTATTGACCCGTACGCCGTGCTGATTACCGACGAGGAAACCGCCGCCGAGCAAGGCGCGGGCCATTTTATGAAACACATCGGCAGCGTGGGCACCGGGCTGGGACAGGCCGTCAAGGACCGCATTGAGCGGCGCGACGTGAAATTCGCCAAAGACGAACCGTTGCTGAAAGAATTTATTAAAGACGTGCCGGAATTGCTCAACGAATCGTTGGACAAAGGCGGAAACATTTTGCTGGAAGGAACGCAGGGTATTAAACTTTCTTTGCTGCACGGAGAGTATCCGTTTGTCACTTCGCGCGATACCACCGCTTCCACCTTTTTGGGCGAGGCTGGTTTGGGCCCCAAGAGCGTGCGCGACGTGTATGTCGTGTTCAAGCCCTACATTACCCGCGTAGGCCCCGGCCCGCTGGAAAAAGAAATGACCGATGAAAAAGATTTGGAAATTTACCACACCAAAGGGCACGAAATCGGCAGCGTGAGCAAACGGCTGCGCCGCGTGGGCGCGTTTGAAAAACGCTCCGCTTCCCGCGCCATCATGATTAACAACGCCACCAAAATCGCCATTACGCACATTGACATGTTTGAAGGCAACGAACATATCAAAAGCTATGAAGATTTTACGCCGCAGGCGCAGGAATTTCTGGAAAGCATAAAAGAACTTTCCCGCCAGGTGTATCCGCATCCGGAATTGGCCCTGGTGTCCACCGGACCGGACATGGAAGACACGCTGGTACTGTAAGAGCGTGACTTTTTATGCGCGGCCCGGAGGAATCGTCTTCGGGCCGCGCCGTTTTTAAGCGGAGGGATAAAATGAAGGACATCATTTTTGATTTCGGCGGAGTGTTGGTGGAATGGGACCCGCGCCGTTTGTACCGAAAGATTTTTGATTCCGAAAAAGAGATGGAATGGTTCTTGGCCAATATATGCACCGGGGAGTGGAACGCGCAGCAAGACGCGGGGCGGCCTTTTGCCCAAGGCGTGGCTTTGCTGAAAGAGCAATATCCCAAATACGCCAAAGAAATAGAAATGTTTTATACGCGCTGGGAAGAAATGCTGGGCGGAGAGGTGGAGGGAATGCCCGAACTTCTCGGAGAACTAAAAGATCGGGGGTATAAATTGTACGGCCTTACCAATTGGTCCGCGCAGACATTCCCCGTTGCGCGGGCGCGTTTTCACGTGTTTGACCTGCTGGACGGCCTGGTGGTTTCCGGAGAAGAAAAACTGATTAAACCCGACCATGCCCTTTTCCGGCGGTTGCTGGAGCGTTTTTCTCTTCGGGCGGAAAATTGCGTGTTTGTGGATGACTCGCCGGCCAATTGCGCCGCCGCGCGGGAGCTGGGCATGAGCGCCGTGGATTTTAAAAACGCGGAACAGTTGAGGGAAGCGTTGAAGCGAATCGGCATTTTATAACGCTTTTTTAGCGTAAAAAAAGCCCCGCCGTTAAGCGGGGTTTTTTATGTTTTTTTGCCTGCGTGCCTTGACTCATTTTTTTTTTTTGATAAATTTTGCGTATAAGCGATTTTTTGCTTGGAGAGGTTTTTACATGGAAAAAACGTTTAACCGCGCAATGGAAGGATTTACGCTGATAGAGTTGCTCGTTGTTGTCCTTATTGTTGGTATATTGGCGGCGGTCGCGTTGCCGCAGTACCGCATGGCGGTAGCTAAAGCGCGTTATGCCAAATATATGCCCTTACTCACCAGTATAATCCAGGCGGAACAACGTTATTATATGGCTAACGGACGATATACTGGTTTTTTTGAAAATTTGGATATTGCACTTCCGGCGGACTTAAAAAGATCCTTTATTTTAGATCCGGCGTCCGGCGGCTCGCGTGAACAAGAACAACGACGCAATAAAGAGGTCTGGGTGGACCTGACACCCTCATATGTTGGTTTGGCGGATTCCAAACACGATGGGCTTGAGTTGGTTGTTTACCATAATGAGTATCGCAAATCCGCTCAGCGGATATGCCGGGTATGGGACCGGGCGAAGAATAAATGGTACAGCAATATCTGTCTGGCATTAGGCGGGCAAAAAGCTCCTTCCTCGCCTCCTGATTTAACTTACTATTATTTTTGATAAAATAAATATCCCCCGGCATCACCGGGGGATATTTATTAATCTTCTTTCTTTTCTTCTTTCTTTTCAAAGACCGGGGCCACGCGCGGGCTGGCGTCGGCCAGTTCTTTGATAGGTTTAATCGTTTTTGCCTGGGAGCACAAGGTGCAGGGACCGCCGATGCAGCCGCCTTTGCAGCTCATGACTTCCAGCAACTGGAAGTCTCCCACTCCTTTGGCGTATGCGTTGAGCATCAGCATGGCTTTTTTATCCAGCCCGCTGATAGTTTGCATTTTGATGGGGCGGTGGCCGTTGATGGCGCCTTCCACGGCTTTGGCCACACCACCGGTCACGCCGTAGTAGCGGCTTTCTCCGGAGATTTTTCCGTCCAGCGGGGTTTCTTCACACTGGGAGGGATCTATGCCGCGCGCGTCAAGCAGCGCTCCCAACTCTTCATACGTCATGACAAAATCCACGTTGGGGTCTTCGCGTCCTTCCACGCGTTTGGAAACGCAGGGGCCCACAAACACGACCGTATATCCGTTTTTCTTTTCAATTTCTGCGATATAGGCCATGGGGCTTTTAGTGTCGGAGACGAATTTTTGCAAAGCGGGCAGGTGTTTTTTTACGGCCTGCGTCCAGGCGGAGCAGCAGGAAGTGGTCATAAATCTGTCGCCGCGTTCCAGCCGTTCAATGAGTTCTTTGGCTTCATTGGCGGTGGTCACTTCCGCGCCCTCGGCCACTTCGGTCACTTTATCAAAACCGGCCTTTTTAACGGCGGTCATCAGCTGCGGCAGGGTGGCGTTGAACTGGCCGACAACGGAGGGGGCCAGCACCGCGCACACTTTGCGCGTGCTTTTCATGGCGCCCAAGACGTCAATAAGCTGGCTGCGCTCCATAATGGCGCCGAACGGGCAGGCGTCCATGCAGCGTCCGCAGGAAATACATTTGTCAAAATCAATTTCCGCAAA
>CAMGSK010000123.1 GCA_946061795.1 uncultured Elusimicrobium sp. | reverse complement strand
AGCTCGCGGCAACAGGCCACGCCATCGCCATGACCAGCAGCAAGCCCAGTAGTTTCTTCATGCTTGTACTCCTCCTTGTTGTAATTAAACTACCCTACCCCTCCACTTTAACTAATTGGCAAAATTTTTTCAACTCTTTTTTGCGTTTTTTATAAAACCGGGTTGACACGGAAAACAAATATTGCTATTCTTTCCCCGTTTGCACGGCAAACTTGAAAGCCGGGCCCGAAATCACTATACTTTATACATACACATATATAAGGAGAGCTTATGAAACGCTTTTTTCATCCGTCCCAAACCCGCGGGTTCACGCTGATAGAACTGCTGGCCGTGGTGCTGATTATCGGCATTCTCACTTCCGTGGCCGTACCGCAATACACCCGCTCCGTCCGCCGCGCCGAACTGGTGGAAGGGCTGACGCACGGCAAAACCATTTATGACGCGGTCCTGCGCTACAAATCCGTCAACGGAGAGCTGCCTGTGGTGTTCAATCAAATAGACATCGGCTTTATTGGGGCCGCCGGGGAAAACTCAAATGCTTTTAACGACGGCACTTTTACGTATGTGCTGGAGGGGAACACCGGCGTCCGGGCCATAAACAACAAAGGAAACTACGCCCTGCTTTTCCAATATCCCATTGTGATGGCCAACGCCGTACGTACGCCCATTTATTGCGCCCCGGCTGCGAACTGGGTATGCCGCAATGCGGCGGGTGCAGGCGCGGCGGAGACGGCAAACGGATTAGAAATAAAATAATCTTGCCATTGAAAATAAAACGCCCCGGCGCAAACCGGGGCTTTTTATTGCGTTGAATGCATTTGAATCAAAAAATACTGAAAACTTCCGAAAACGCCGTGGAATGTATTTTTTCATCCATTCATAAACTTCAGCGTTTTTTGCGTTTGAAGAATTTGGAAAAAGCTTTCCGGCCTTTTTTAAAACCCGGAGCAAAAGCGGATTTTTTGCGCGGGGCGGACGGCTCCCGTTTCGGCACAGGCGCTTTGCCTACCCGCAGTGTTCTGACTCCGGAGACGGAAGAAGGCGCGGCGGCGCGGGGACCTTCCGGCCGGACGGGCGAGCCTTTCCGGCCTTTCGGACAAGAAGGCAAAACGGAGTTTTTAGAAAAAGACGGGCGCAAAGATTCGACGGACTTTTTCCCTTCTTTAATAAGAGGCTTCCCGGCCGGGTCTTTTTTCCGGAAGCAAGCCCCGGGCGTTTGCACGGCGGCGCGCGCCGGCTGAGCGGACGGGAGGGCAGGGGTATGCGGTTCTTTTCGCTCCGTTTTGCGCGGCGGTTCCGGCGTGAATTTGGGAGGCGGCAAAACGCGCGACGTCTTGGTCAGTTCCTCCACGCGGCCCAAACGGCAGACGCGGCAAATGTCTTTCCATTTGCTTTCGTCCTCCGTCACAAAAGACAAAGCCGTCCCCGCACTGCCCGCCCGGCCCGTACGGCCGATGCGGTGGATGTAATCTTCAGGGCATTGGGGCAAATCATAATTAATGACGCGGTTGACGCCGTCCACGTCTATGCCGCGGGCGGCTACGTCCGTAGCCACCAGCACAGGCACCGCGCCGGAGCGGAAAAGTTCCATCACCTGGCGGCGGCGGTTTTGGCGCAAATCCCCATGCAAAGCGTTGGCCTTTACGCCGTGCAATTTGAGCTGTTTGGCCAGGCGGTCCGCGCCGTGCTTGCTTTTGACAAACACCAGCGTCAGTCCGGTTTGACCTTCTAGTTCAAACACCAGCTGGCCCAACCGCTCGCGTGTGCCCAAACGCATAAATTGCTGTAGCACCAAATCCGCCGGGCGCGTGACGGAGCCGATTTGCACCCGCGCGGGGTTTTGCAAAAAATCTCCGGCCAATTGTTCTATTTCTTTGGGCAGCGTGGCGGAAAACAACAGCGTCTGCCGGGGAGAAGGCATGGCCGCGCCGATTTTGCGCACATCGGGGATAAAGCCCATGTCGAGCATGCGGTCGGCTTCGTCCAGCACCAAAAATCCGGCGTTTTTCAAAGACAGACTTTTGCGGCCGATATGGTCGATAATCCGCCCCGGCGTGCCGATAATCACGCGCGGTTTGCGGCGCAGGGCGGCGTATTGTTTGTGGATATTGTCCCCGCCGATAATCAGCGCGCGCGGCAAAGCCGTCTCTTCCGGCAACAGACTTTCCAGCGCGTCCAGCGTTTGCTGGGCCAGCTCCCGCGTGGGAGAAAGAATCAGCGCGGCTTTGTCCGGCGCTTGCTGCAAACGCACAATAAGCGGCAGTAAAAAAGCGAAAGTTTTCCCCGTCCCGGTCTGCGCCGTGGCCAAAATATCGCGCCCCTGCAAAGCCGGCGGAAGGGCCGACTGCTGGACGGGCGTCGGTTCGGAAATACAAATACGTTTCAGCGCGTCGCGCAAAGCTTCCGGCAGGCGTTCAAAGGCGTTCATGCTTCCTCTTTTTCGGCCATAATTTCCTCGCATTGGCCGTTTAAAAGCAACCAACGCTCTTCCGCGTCGGAAATCTGGTCTCCCAGCAGCGCCAACTCTATGCTGTTGTCGGCGTCATAGCGGCGCACCAGGGCCTCTTCCAGTTCTTGTTTGCGCTTATGAAGCTTTTCCAGTTTTTTGTCCAGCTCCCGGATTTCCTTTTTCAGCGGAGCCAGCGCGGCGCGGCGCTGGGCGGCGTTTTTGCGGCGGGCTTCGGCCGAGCCTTCTTTGTCGCTGGCGGAGCCGGATTTGTCGTTTTTCTTGAGCAGGCTGGCTTTGTAGTCTTCCAAATCGCCGCGGTAAATTTGGCACGTGCCGCCTTTGACCAGCCACAGCGTGTCGCAGGCCATTTCTATCACGTGCAAATCGTGCGTAATCAGCACCACCGCGCCCTCGTAAGCGTTTAACGCCTCCAGCAAGGCCTGGCGGGAGAGAATGTCCAGGTGGTTGGTCGGCTCATCCAAAATCAGCAAATGCGGCGCATCGCGCGTAATCAAAGCCAAAAGCAGGCGGGATTTTTCTCCGCCGGACAGTTTGCCGATTAACGTGTCGGACTTGGCTTTATTCAAACCGAACGCCCCCAAATGCGCGCGGATTTGCGTTTCGGTGGCGTCATGCATCAGGTCGGAGAGCTGCTCATAAGGGGTCTTGTCCACGTCCAGTTCTTCCGTCTGGTGCTGGGAAAAATAGGCGATTTTGATTTTTTTGGCCACCGTCATCCGCCCGCCCATAGGCAGCAGGCGGTGGGAAAGAATTTTGGCCAAGGTGGATTTTCCGTTTCCGTTGGCGCCCAAAAGCGCAATGCGGTCATCGGGTTCCACACGCAAAGTCAAATGGCTCAGAACGGGCTTGTCGTCATAACCGGCCACCGTTTCGTCCAGCGTAATCAACGCCTGCGTCAGCCGCGTGGGAGAAGGGAACTGAAAATGCACTTCCGGGTCCTTGATGACGGCGGGAGGTTCGCCCAGTTTTTCTATCATTTTAATGCGGCTCTGGGCTTGTTTGGCCTTGCTGGCTTTATAGCGGAAGCGATCCACAAAAGACTGCAAATGCGCCACCACGCGCTCGTGCTTGGCCGCGGCCAGACGCGCGCCTTCCTGCTCCGCTTCGCGCGTACGTTCATACACGTCATAGTTGCCGTTGTAAAGCTTCAGTTCGTTTTGGGACACGTGTACGATTTTGTCGCACAGGCGGTTTAAAATATGGCGGTCATGGCTGATGAGCAAAACGGTCTTGTCCGTCTTGGCCAAATAATTTTCCAGCCAGGCGGCGGTTTCCAAATCCAAATGGTTGGTCGGCTCGTCCAAAAGCAGGCAGTTGCTCGGCGCGTACAGCGTGGCCGCCAAATTGGCCCGCACCTGCCATCCGCCGGAAAACTCTTTCAGCGGACGGTCAAAATCCGCGTTTTCAAACCCCAGCCCGCTCAAAATGGCGCTGGCGCGCGCTTTGGCCGCGTGCGCGCCGAGCTGGTTGAGCCGGTCATACAGTTCGGCCATTTTTTCACCGGACAAATCCGTGCGGGCCAGTTCTTTTTCCAGCCGGGTGATTTCTTTATCCGCTTCCAGTACAAATTGCAGCAAAGGTTTGGAAGGGTCCTTGATTTCCTGCGCCACGGACGCGATTTGCGTGCCGCGCGAAATCTCAATTTTGCCCCCGTCCGGGAAGAGTTCTCCCGTTATCAGCTTAAACAGCGTGGATTTGCCGCACCCGTTGAGCCCCACCACGCCCACTTTCAAGCCGTCGGGCAGCAGCAGGCTGGCGTTTTCAAACAGGGTGCACAAGCCGAAATCCAAGGACCAATCAATTATTTCCATCATAAAGATAGTAAAAGAAATTTAGCATTTCTCCATCACAAAACGGGAGGCC
>CAMGSK010000122.1 GCA_946061795.1 uncultured Elusimicrobium sp. | reverse complement strand
GGTACTATGGTGAACTTGGGTACGGCGGTATATCTGCGCGGCGGCGGAAAAGTGGCCGGCAATATGCCCGGAAACGACTGGACGCTGAGTGCCGGATTTAAGATCATGTATTTATAAAAAAGCCCCCGGAAGGGGGCTTTTAAATTTATGCGTTTTCTTTGGATTTGGCGGAAGATTTCTTTTTCGGGTACCCCAGCCAAATGGCCGTCAGTGCGCCCAAACCCAGCAGATACGGGTAATAAAGGTATTGCATAATGGATATAGGGGAAAGCCCCGCCAGCCCGGCCGCCATCAGTAGCTGCGCTCCGTAGGGAATCATTCCCTGTACAAAGCAGGAGAAAATATCCAGCAGACTGGCCGAACGGTTGGCCGGTATTTTGAAGCGGGAAGCGATTTCTTTGGCAATAGGCCCGGCCATGATGAGGGCGATGGTGTTGTTGGCCGTGCATAAATTGGCAAAGCTGACCAGTCCCGCAATGGAAAGTTCCGCGCCTCGGACGGATGCCGCACGTGCGGTCATTTTGCGGATAATCCAGGCAAATCCTCCGTTCAGACGAATCATTTCCAGCATTCCGCCCGCCAAAATCGTGACGACAATCAGCTCTCCCATGGCGGTAATGCCCGTCCCGCAGGCTCCGGCCCAGCTCCAAGCGGTTAAATCTCCGCTCAGCAGACCGATGATTCCCGCCAGCAGGGTTCCTCCCAGCAGGACCACCATCACGTGCACTCCGGCCAAAGCGGACGCCAAGACGCCCAAATAAGGCAGTACATGTACCCAGTTGACCGTTCCGGGCGTATAGCCTGAGGATACGTGGCGTCCCATCACAAAATAAATCAGCAACGTCAATACGGCAAACGGAAGGACGATACGCAAATTGGTCCGGAATTTATCTCTCATTCGGCAGCCTTGCGTGCGGGTGGCCACGATGGTGGTGTCGGAAATAAAAGACAAGTTGTCTCCGAACATAGCTCCGCTTACCACGGCCGCCGCAACCAGCGCCGGCGTCAGCCCCGTTTTAGCCGCTATGCCCGCCGCCACTGGCGTCAGCGCAACAATGGTGCCGACGGATGTTCCCACGGAGAGAGAGACAAAACACGCTGCCAAAAAAAGTCCCGGCACCAACAAATTTTTGGGCAACAGCCACAACGTCAAGTTGACGGTGCTGTCCACCGCTCCCATGGCTTTGGTGGTCTGGGCAAACGCCCCGGCCAAAATAAAAATGAGCACCATGAGCATAATGTTTCCGTTTCCCGCCCCGCGGCAGAAATCTTCAATGCGTTGGTTTAGCGTTCCCCGTCCCATAGCCACCGCCACTACGCACGAAAGGGCAAAAGCTACCGTAATGGGCATTTTGTAAAAGTCTCCGGCCGCTATAGAGACGACCAGATAGACGGTTAAAAAGACCCACAGCGGAATTAACGCCAAGGCGTTCGGTTTGGTTTGCGCAGAAGCGGGGGACGGCAATGGATTCATAATGAATATACCTCGTTTGGCGGGCGTTGGGCCGCGCATAAAAAAACCCTCTCAAAGAGGGAAAAGCGGTGAATGTCTTTTGCGTCCTTTGGGGAAATCCAAAACGGTGCGCTGAAAGTATGCATTTATAAATGCGCCCGGCGGGAGTCCCCTTCGGTAAATTTCTTGACGGAAATTTCCTTCGGGCCGGGCCTCGCGGTTTTTGCCTTTCGGCCTCAGGCCTCAAACAAAAACATCGCTGCGGCCTTCTCCTCCCAACGCAGACAAAGCAGTTTGTCTGCTCCGTTCGCTCAAAAGTATGCATTTATAAATGCGCCCGGCGGGAGCCGAACCCACATTTCCAGCTTCGGAGGCTGACGCTCTATCCATTGAACTACGGGCGCGAAAAAGGACGTCAAAGACGCAACGGCTGTTTCTTCTTTTTTATTTTATCATATTAGGCGCAATTTCGCCTCTCTTTCTTTCAAACGGCCAAGGTTGACAATATAATCTAAATTTGCTATATTATAAATATAAACCTGCCGGCTCTGACGAGCCTTTTTTCATTATTTTTCCAATAATTTTTCTCAACCAAATATATGGGCCGCTCCAGCCTCAGCGCTTGCGGCGCGTACTTTCCTTTTGACGTAAAATTCACTTCTCAGGAGGGCGCTATGCCCCAAAAAAAGTATTACAATCCCCAAAATGACGTTGTGCAAATCAAGGACGGCCGCCGCCTGCCCGTACCCGCTTATGACATGTACCGGGCCATGCATACGGGCCCGTCCTTGTCCGTATTAGAGAAAACGGAAAATTCACGCCCAGCCCAAGGCAACGTCCCAGAGCAAAAGGAAGATTTATTTTTGCGTTTTGACGGGCGGGATTTGAGTCTTGTCCGCCAGGACGGAGACATTACCACGCAGTATCGCTTCGCCGCCGTATCCGGCCGTCCCGTCGGAGAGAAACAAGGCAGATATCTGTTTTCCTATGACAAAGAGAGACAAAATATGGAAAACGTCGGCCCTATCCCGGAGGGAAACCATACGGTAAAGTTGGGCAGCGCGCGTTATTGGAAAGATTTGGGAATATATGACAAAGCAAAAAGCGTCATCCCTTCTTTAATTGGGAAAAAAGCGGGCCCGATGCCGGGCGGTCCCGTTGCTTGGGGCGAAGGACGCGTGGATGTGCAGCTGGACCCGCAAGTACAGGAAGAAACCGGGCGTAGCGGCATTACCATTCACGGAGGAAAATATCCGGGCAGCGCGGGCTGTATAGACTTGGTGTGCAACGATAAAAAATTTTTTGACACCTTGGAAAAGTGGAAAGGAGGCAAAACGGAAATCCCGCTGGTGGTGGATTATTCCCAAACGCCGGAAGAGGTTTGGTATCCGAAAGAGATTTGTCAAACTAATCAAAAATGATGTAGTATTTTATGACTATACTATTAGTTAATTGATATTATCCGGCCGGAAAATGTTTGTCTTTTTATCCCGGCCGGATGAAACGGAGAAAAGGTTCTTTGTTTGTATCCGCAGAGGCGCAGGGACCTGGCTTTGGCGCCGGGCTGTGCCGAGTCGGTTATCAGCAGGAACTCTTTGGCGGGAGAGGCTTATGCGCGCGCAAATAGAAAAATATTTCAGCCGGATTTATCCCTTCGTCCGGCGGGAAAAATGTATCAAAATTTTTAAGGCCGTGTCGTTGGGGTTAAAAATCGTTTTCTTTGCCGTATTGGCTTTATTGGGCTTGTGTTTTTTGGGAGAAGAGTCTTTTACTTACGGGAACTATTTGTTAAATCAAAAACAAATTTTATCCGCCTGCGTTCAATGTGACGCGTTTGGCATTCATTTTTCCTTTGCCGTTGCCGCCGCCAGCTGTCTGCTGCTTATTTTTTGCGCCGTCCATCCGCCCAAAGGTTTATTGCTTTGTTTGCTGGTATGGTTTGGTGCTTCTTTTGCTTTGCTTGTTTCTTCGGACATGTTGTCTTTTTCTTTGAATCCCTCGGCGTATCGCTTCCCGGACGAGGTAATTATTTACGGCGTGAAGATACGGGAAGATTTTATATTCGTTTGCATTGCGTGGCTCTATGCGCTGCAGTCCTGTCTGAGACTGCCTTTGCGCAAGTATATTCTGTCCGTGAGCGTTCCGGCATTTCTTGTATGGATAGTATGGTATTATTCTTCGCACCTGCACCCGTATTATTACTACTAGGCAAAACGCCGCGGACTTGTTATACTAAGCAAAAAGGGGGGAAAGTATGTTCCGGCGTTTTTTGTGTATAGGTTTTTTGCTTGTTTTTGCCTTGCCCGTACGGGCGCAGCTGCAGAAATTTTGTTTGCCGGGCATCGCTCCGACGCATCACGTCACTTCGTTTGAACTGACTCCGGCCACATCCGTCACCTCCACGGGGCGTGACGTCACCAATGATACGCTGACCGGCAAACTGTATTATGCCGTCAGTCCCGCTTATAAGTTGGGGGTGGAGGTGCCTTTGGCGCGTTATCAGGCGGAAAACGACGCGGTCAAGGGGCTGGGGGACGTCTTGCTTTCGGTTCAGGCGGTCCAGTCCGTTTATAAAGTGGATTGGGGCGTAAAAATGGAGGCTTATCTCCCCACGGCGACGGCGGATGAGCTGGGGACGGGCAAATGGCAGGCCGTTCCGTCCGTTTTTGCGTTATATCCGTTCAGTCCCAACGCCTTTGTTTCGGCGGAATACAAAGAATTTTTTTCCGTTGCCGGGTCTTCGTCGCGGGAAGATATTAATTACGGACGGGTTTTGCTGACGTTTTCTTATATGGCTCCTTCCCAGTGGTGGTTTACGTTTGAGCCGCAGTATTATATGGATTACAAACATACGGGGCAGGCCGCGTTGATGTGGGAAGGGGAAATCGGTGTGATGGTAAACC
>CAMGSK010000121.1 GCA_946061795.1 uncultured Elusimicrobium sp. | reverse complement strand
GCAAAACGCTTTGAAATACTTGTTTTTCCTTTGTCGGCGTACGGCAATACGCCTCTTTTCATTCCTACACGGGGTTTTTGCTGATAGACTCTCTGCTTAACGGCGACGTGCGCATTTTCCTGGACGTACTGCGGCATTTGTTTTTGCCCGCGCTGACCTTGTGCATCGGCTCTTTTGCGCTTATGGTGCGCGTCATGCGTTCCAGCATGTTGGAAGAATTGGGCAAAGATTACGTGCGCACCGCGCGCGCCAAAGGGCTGCCGGAGCGCGCCGTCGTGTATCGCCACGCGGGCAAAAACGCCGTGATTCCCGTCATTACGCTGGCGGGCATACAGTTTATCCGTCTGCTGGGGGGGACGGTGATTGTGGAAACCATTTTTGATTATCCCGGCATAGGCCGTTTCGGCGTGACGGCGGCCCAGCAGCTGGATATTGCGGGCATTATGGGATTTTCGCTCATGGTGGCGGTGCTGTTTGTGCTGGGAAATTTGGTGTCCGACGTATTATATACGGCGGCGGACCCGAGGATTAAACTGAGTGAATAAACGTATTTTTAAACGGATTTTACAAAATAAAGCCTCCTTGGCCGGTTTTGCGCTGGTGGCGTTCTTTGCGTGCGTGGCTTTGTTCGCGCCCGTGCTGGCTCCGGTGCAAAATCCGCACAATCCGTATCAAATCCCGCAGGCCAATTACCGCGTGGAGCCCCAGCCGCCGTCCGGAGCGCATTGGTTCGGCACTTCGGAACAGCAGTATGATTTGTATTACGGCGTAGTGTGGGGAACGCGTCTGGCGTTTAAAATAGGCATTACGGTCACTTTTTTTGCATTTCTTATCGGTTTGTTCTTGGGATGCGCGGCGGCGTACTTCGGCGGCAAGGTGGATGAACTGATTATGCGTTTTACCGATATTGTGTTTGCCGTACCTTCTCTGGTGTTGGCCATGGTTATCGCGGCCATGCTGGGGCCGGACATCCAGAACATGATGATTGCGCTGACGGCGGTGGCGTGGCCTTCTTATGCGCGGTTGGTGCGCGGGGACGTGCTGTCCGTGAAAAGACGGGATTTTGTGACGGCCTCCAAAGCGCTCGGCGCGCGCGGACCGAGGCTGCTGCTGCGGCATATTTTGCCCAATTCCATTTATCCGTCCGTCGTGGTGGCCAGTTTGGACATAGGCTATATCGTACTGACGGCGGCTTCTTTGTCTTTTTTGGGGCTGGGCGCGCAGCCGGGCACGGCGGACTGGGGGCAGCTGATTGCCATGTCGCGCAACTGGGTGCTGGGCAGCGGCGGAAACACCTTTGCGTATTGGTACACGGTGGCCGCGCCGGGGGGAGCCATTTTTTTGTTTGTGCTGGGCTGGAATCTGCTGGGTGACGGATTTAGGGACATTTTGGACCCGCGCCAAGGCTGATTTAAGCTACAATGAAAGAAAGACCATTTTAACTCAGAGGTTTATATGATACGCAGAAAAGATTTATATACATCTTTAAGTGACAGCGCGTTCCGCTTCCCGCAGAAAGTGGCGTTGGTGGAAGCGGCCACCGGAAAAAAACTGACGTACATGGACCTTTTGATGCAGGTGGACCGCGCGGCGGATATGTTTTGGGAGCACGGCATCCGCAAAGGCGACCGCGTGGCCGTCGCCCACCGCAACTCCATTGACGTGGTGGTGGCCAATTACGGGCTGTATAAAATCGGCGCGGTGGCCATTCCGATGAATTTTATGGTGACCAAGCAGGAGGAAATCCAGTTCATCTTAAACAATTCCGGAGCGAAAGCTTTGGTCACCCAGCAGGAATTTATCCGTCATTATCTCAAAGCCCAGCCGTCTCTGCCGGATTTGAAATACATTTTCTCCACGGATTCCATTCCCGAAACGGCCCAGGACAAACCTTTTGTGCAGCTGTTTTGGGAGCAGATTGAAAAATCCACTTTCCACGATGAAACCGCCGGTCCCGGCGCGCGCCCGGAAGACGACGCGTTTATTTTGTACACCTCCGGGACGACGGGCTTCCCCAAGGGGGCCATGCTGACGCACGGCAATTTGGCCAGCAACGTGATTTCTTTGGCCCAGATTTTTAAGGTGGGAGACGAAGACTGTTTCCTGTGCCTGCTGCCGATGTTCCATTCTTTTGCGTGGACGGCGTGCGTGGTGATTCCGCTGTATCTGAATTTGAAGGTGGTCATCGTGGCCAACGTCATGCCCGCCAAAACGTGGCTGTCGGCCATGGGAAGCGAAAACGTGACCATTCTGCTGGCCGTACCGCAGATTTTGGCCGTGCTCTCCAAAGAGGCCAAAGGATTTAAACGGCTTTATCTGCAATTCTGGCCGTTTAAGAACGTGCGTTTTGCGGTGTCCGGCGCGGCGCCGCTGACGCAGGAAATCAAAGACCGGTTTGAAGAGAAAATCGGCGTAAAAATTTTGGAAGGCTACGGCTTGACCGAGACCAGCCCCGTGGTAAGCGTAAATACGGAAGAATTGCAGAAAATTAAATCCGTCGGCCCTGCCATTCCCGCCGTCAGCACGCTGGTGCTGGACGAAGAAGGCAACGAAGTCCCCCGCAACGCAGAAGGCGAACTGTGCGTCAAAGGTCCCAATGTGTTCCGCGGATATTTCGGCAACCCCCAAGCCACCAAAGACGCTTTTACCGCCGACGGGTGGTTTAAGACGGGAGACATCGTGTCTATTGACGACGACGGTTTTATTTTTATTAAAGACCGCAAAAAAGACATGATTATCATCAAAGGACTAAAAGTGTTCTCCGCACAAGTAGAAGCGATTATCAACTCCTGCCCGGGCATCGCCGAATCGGCCATTATCGGCGTGCCGGACGGAAAAGGCGGGGAATTTATCAAATGCTACGCCGTGAAAACCAAAGACTCCGTGCTGACGGACGACCAGTTCCGCAAATTTTTAAAACAAAATTTGGACAATTACAAACGCCCGCGCGATTTTGAATTTATGGACGCGCTTCCCAAAAACAGCCTGATGAAAGTGCTTAAACGCAAACTGCGCGAAGATGCGGTGAAAAAGATGAAACAGCGCGCAGAGTCGGCGGCGGAGGAAGAAGCGTAAAATGACGGATTTGGCGCGCGTGTTGAAACGGGTGGTGCCGGACGCCTATTACGTGGGCGGAGCGGTACGCGACGCGCTGCTGAAAAAAGACAGCGGGGATGTGGACCTGGCGTTGCCCGCTGCGCGTGTAAAACCCGCCGCGCTGGCTTTAGCCAAGGTTTTGAAAGCCGCCGCGTTTGAAATGGACGCGCAGTTCGGCGTGTGGCGGCTGGTGACGCGCAAAGATAAAATCCAGATCGATTTGACCGCATTCCAGGGAAAAGATTTGAATGCGGATTTGCTCCGGCGCGATTTTACGTTTAACGCCCTGGCTTATCCCGTGACGGCACCGCTGGACGTGGCGGTTTTGCCCGTTAAAAACGGCAAAGCGCGGCTGCGGCTCAAACGCTTGCAAAAGAAATTTCTGATTGATTTAAAAAACGGCGCGGCGGATTTAAAAGCCCGCCAAATCCGGCTGACCGGGCCGCGCGTATTTCAAGACGATCCTCTGCGCATGCTGCGCGTTTTCCGCCATGCGGCGGAGCTGAAATTTTCCGTTTCTCCTTCCGTTTTAAAACAGATGAAAAAAGACGCGCCGCTGATTGTCCGATCCGCCGGAGAACGCGTGCAGGAAGAATTGACTCGTTTGTTTGCTACCCCGCGCGCCTATGAGAATATTTTGTTGATGGATAAAACTGGTTTGCTGACGGCGCTTTTTCCGGAGCTGGAACCCCAGCGCGTCTGCGCCGAGTGCTATTATGGAAAAGGCGGGGTGCTTAAGCATACGCTGGATTGTTTGAAACGGGAAGAGTGGCTGCTGGAAAACCTGCCCAAAGCTTTTCCGAAACATCATAAAAAATTGTCCGCTTTGACGGAAAATAAAGCGTTGTTCAAAATGGCCGTGTTGCTGCATGACGTGGCCAAGCCCGCCACCGCGTCCGTGGTGGGGGACCGCTTGCGCTTTTTTTATCATGAGCAAAAAGGCGCGCGCATGGCCAAAGAAATTTTGGAACGTCTGCATTACAGCAAGGCCGATTCCCGCTTGATTTGCGCGATGATCGGCGAGCATCTGCGCCCCAGCAATCTGGCCAGCAACGACGTGATTACGGACCGCGGGGCTTATAAATTTTTCCGCGATTTGGGCGACGCCGCCCTGCCCATGCTGTTGTTGTGCTGGGCCGATTACACAAGCTATATTTCCGACGTACAACTAAAGCGTATTCTGCCCAAAAGCGCCGACAAACCGCTCAGCCTGCTTCAGGCGCGCCAAACCGCCAACGTGGGCAAAACCCTGCGTCATATGCAGGTTTTGACGTTATTGTTCAAAAAATATTTTGACGCGCCCCATAA
>CAMGSK010000120.1 GCA_946061795.1 uncultured Elusimicrobium sp. | reverse complement strand
GGAGGGGCAGGGCCCCAATGTGAAAAACCCCCGGCTATGCCGGGGGATATTTATTGAAGCGAATAGGAATTGAAAAAGGAAAGGTCCGGTTTCAGACGGGGAAGAAGAAATCTTCTTTCCCGTCTGCCAAGGCGGCCTTGCGGCCCGCTTGGCTCAGGCCCGCAACTATTTGTTGTGGTTGCTTACATAATGCGCGCCGCGGACATTTTCTCCCACCAGGCTCAGCGCCAGCGCGATTTTTTCCATCATGTTTCTCATTTTACGCATGTTTGTTTCTCCTTTTTATAAATCGGATGCCCGGGGAGAAAACAAAATTATTACATAGAAATTATACAAAATTTGGAGACGGATGAAAAAAAGGACATTTAGTATAACATATTCCAGTTTTTAAAAGCAAGGAAAAAACGGGTTTTTCCCGGTTTTTCCGCACGCGCTTTTTATATAATGAATATATATGAAAACAGTGGAAACGGATTGTTTGGTCATCGGGACGGGGATAGCCGGTTCCGTTTATGCCTATGAAGCGGCCCGCAAAGGGCTGCGCGTAATGATGCTCAGCTGCGGCGCGTGGGACTGCGCCAACAGCGATTTGGCCCAGGGAGGCATCGTTTATGAGCCGGAACTGGACGCGGAAGCTTTGCTGCAAGACGTGCGCTTGGCCACCGCTGGCCTGTGCAACGAACCTGCGGTGCGGGAGCTGTCCGCCGCGGGCTGCGAAGCCGTAAAAAAGATTTTTCTGACCGATTTGCACACCGATTTTTCCCGTGACGAAGCGGGAAATCTTCTTTTTACCCGGGAAGGCGCCCACACTAAAAACCGCATTATTTATTGGAAAGACACCACCGGCCATTCCTTGCTTTCGTCCATTCACAAAGCCTTGCTCAAAGAACCGAATGTGACGGTTTTGCAGCATACGTCGGCGGTGGATTTGCTGACCCTTTCCCACAGTTCCGAGGATATCATGGACCGTTATGCCCCGCTGACTTGTTTCGGGGCGTATGTATTGGACAATAAAACGGGAGAGGTCTATGCGGTAAAGGCCAAAAAAACCATATTGGCCACCGGCGGCGCGGGACAAGTGTATCGCCACACCACCAATGCAGAACACGCCTTCGGGCACGGCGTCGCCATGGCGTACCGCGTCGGCGCGCGCGTGATGAATATGGAATTTATGCAGTTTCACCCCACCGTTTTCGCCAAGGGAAAAAGTTTCCTGATTTCCGAGGCTTTGCGCGGGGAAGGGGCGGTGCTGCGCAACAGCAAAGGCGAGGCCTTTATGCCCAAATATCATCCGCTGAAGGATCTGGCTCCGCGCGATATTGTGGCCCGTGCCATTGAAGAAGAGCGGTTGAAAACGTCCCATGATTGTGTATATTTGGATATTACGCATGAACCTGCCGAACATACCAAGACCCGTTTTCCCGCCATTTATGAAACCTGCCTCAAAGAAGGCGTGGATATTACCAAACAGTGGATTCCCGTGGTGCCTGCGGCGCATTATTTTTGCGGCGGAGTGTATGCCACGGCGGATGGCCGGACCAATATCGTCAATTTGAACGCCGTGGGCGAAACCGCCTGCACCGGCTATCACGGCGCCAACCGTCTGGCCAGCACGTCTTTGCTGGAAGCGGTGGCGACGGGATATTTATGCGCCCGTTCGGACGCGCGGGACATTCAAAGCCAATCTTTCCGTCTCCCGCAGCCCAAAGCGTGGGTCACGCCGGATAAACAGCCGGACTTGAATTTGATTAAGCAGGATTTGGCCACCCTGAAGAGCACCATGTGGAATTACGTAGGGCTGGTGCGCAGTGCGACGCATTTGAGCCGCGCCGAGAAAATCCTGCGGCATTTGCATAATGAAATAGACGTGTTTTATAAGGGATATGCGCTGAATCAGGAGCTTTTGGATTTGCGCAGCGGCACGCAAACGGCTTTGCTCATTACGTACGCCGCGCTTAAAAACAAGCACAGCATCGGCTGTCACTTTATCCGCTGAGCTCAAAACGGGCCGGACCCGCGTTATGCCCGCGGTAAAGGAGGGGCGGAGGCGGCGTTTGCGCCGGCCCGAAAACGGGGCGCGCTCCGGCCAAAATTGCTACAATAATTTAAAACGGCCTGCGTTTGCGGCGGGCTGCATATTTTCGCCGTACGAGGTTTTTTATGGCAAGCAATCTGTTGGAAGAAAGAATCCCGCCCCAAGCGTTGGACGCCGAAATGGCCGTTCTGGGCTCTATGCTCATGGAAGCCGAAGCGGTGGAGCGCGCGCTGGATATATTAAAAACGGAACATTTCTACAAAGACGCGCACAAGAAAATTTTCTCCGCCATGAAAAACTTGGTGGATAAAGGGCAGGCGGTGGATTTGGTCACGCTGACCGAGGAGCTCAAAACCCAAAACTTGCTGGTGCAGGTGGGGGGAGAGCTGTATTTGACGGATTTGATTAACAAAGTGTCCACCGCCGCGCACGTGGAGCATTACGCCAATATCGTCTATAAAAAATTTCTGGTGCGCGATTTAATCAAAACCGCCACTTCGCTGGTGCAAGATTGCTACAAAGAAGAAGACGACCCCGAAAAACTCATCGACGTAGCCCAAGAACAAATTTTTAAACTCAGCCAAAAGCGCGATTTACGCGGATTTGTCTCGTCCAAAGACTTGTCCGTGGAAGTCATGGAGATGATTGAAAAAGCGCATTTGGATAAAAATCCCGTCAAAGGCGTGCCGACCGGATTTACGGAATTTGATTATAAGACGGGGGGATTCCGCAAATCGGACTTAATTATTTTGGGCGCCCGTCCCAGCCAGGGAAAAACCGCTCTGGCCTTGAACATCGCCCACCACGCCTGCGTCAACTGCGGCGTGCCGACGGCGGTTTTTTCTTTGGAAATGGGCAAGCATTCCATTTTTGAGCGTATGCTTTGCTCCGCCGCCATGGCGGAGGTGCACCAAGTGCGCAACGGGTATTTTCCGCGCAGCAAATGGAAAGACCTCACGCGAGAGCTGGCCCGCCTGGCCGAAGCGCCCATGTTCATTGACGATACGCCGGGCATCACGATTACCGAAATCCGCATGCGTTCGCGCCGCTTGGCCAATGAACTGACCAAACAGGGCAAAACGCTGGGATTGATTATCATTGACTATTTGCAATTGATTCGCTCTTCCGGCCGGACGGAAAGCCGCCAGCAGGAAGTGTCCGAAATTTCCCGTATGCTCAAGGAATTGGCGCGCAACCTTAATGTGCCCGTGCTGGCGCTTTCCCAGCTCAGCCGTAAAAACGAAGACAAGAGCCGCGCCGACAACAAACCCCAACTCTCGGACTTGCGCGAATCCGGCTCTATTGAGCAGGACGCCGACGTGGTGGCGCTGATTCACCGCGAAGGATACTATAAACGCGACGACGAGAGCCTTAAGCGCAAGGCCACGCTGATTATCGCCAAACAGCGCAACGGCCCCGTGGGAGACATAGATTTAAACTTTATCGGCGAATATACGCTGTTTACCAACCCCGCTCCGGAGCCGGAAGTCATGGGCCCTGCAGAGCCCGGGGTAATGGTGCTGCCGGAGTAATTGTGGACTTGCCATTTTTGCGCCCTACCAGGGCGGACATTGATTTGGGCGCCTACGGGCGCAACTTACAAAAAATCCGGACGATGATTGGCCCGGACGTGAAACTGCTTGCTCTGCTGAAGGCCAACGCTTACGGCCACGGAGCGGAAGCGTTGGGTTTATACGCCCAGAAACGGGGATTAAGTGATTTTTTCGGCGTAGCTTCCGTGGAAGAAGGTCTTTCTCTGCGCCGGGCGGGCGTGACCAAACCCGTTTTGGTGCTGGGGAGTCTGTACCCGTTTGAAGCTTTTGAGTACGCCGTAAAGAATGATTTGTCCATTACCGTAGCCAGCCTGGAAGCGGCGCGCGCCGTGAAACAAGCGGCTCATAAACTGGGCCGTAAAGCGCGCTGTCACGTCAAGTTGGACAGCGGTATGGGCCGTATCGGCACCCGCCGGGACGGAATCATGAAAGTAATTGAGGAACTGGCCGGGGATGAGTATTTGGACCTGGAGGGGCTGTTTACCCATTTGTCCAGCGTGGACACGGATGCGGCCTATACGGAAGAGCAAATCGGTTATTTCCGTGACGTGATGACCAATGTCCGCCTGCGCCGTATTCCCATAAAAATTTGTCATATGGCCGCCTCTCCTGCGTTGGCCGCCCGGCCGGACAGTTATTGCGATATGGTCCGCCCCGGTCATGCGGCGTTTGGGTTGGAAGACGGCTTTGAACCGGTGCTGTCTTTAAAAAGCCGGATTGTGTTCGTGAAGGACGTGGCCGCGGGCGCAAGCATCAGTTATAACCGCAGCTTTATCGCCCCACGCGCCAGCTATCTTGATTGTAACAGGAGCGCCCACACCGCAAACTTCCAACACTTTGAATGC
>CAMGSK010000119.1 GCA_946061795.1 uncultured Elusimicrobium sp. | reverse complement strand
ATGTGAATCCGGATTTACATGTTTTAAAACAAAAAATTGGGAATTCTTTTCAGAAGATTATTTAATTGCTTGGAGAATACAAAACGGAAAGAGACTTGCGACGCTTAACGTTAGCCCTAAAGATCTGTATGATCAAGAAGAAGTTTCTTGTTTTAATGATGAAGATCCTGACTATTGTAAGAAGATAGGAATATAGAAATGTATTTTTGGGTCATAAAAAACCCCGCTGAAAGCGGGGTTTTTTATGAGAAAACGGCTTGCTCAACCTTTCGTGTTGTCAAACGGAAGGCGGTTGATAAATTGTTCCGAATGGTCGGTGGCTTTGTCCAACTCGGCTTTTAACTCGGCCGCCGCCGCGTTCATATCCGTCTCTTCCGTCACATAGACGGCTTTTCCGTACGTCAGCGCCGTGCGCCCGAACGGAAGCGGTACGCGCATTTTATCCCAGGAACCCACTTTGATTTTATGGCTCAGCGCGGTGCCCACCGGAATAATGGGAAATCCCGTTTTTTTGGCCAAGAATAAAATGCCGTGCTGCACTTGGTAAATCGGCCCGCGCGGGCCGTCCGGCGTAAGCATAGGGTGATATCCTTCCCGCGCGGCCTGCAGCAGATGAATCAGCGCGCGCGCGCCGCCGCGGCTGCTGGAGCCGCGTACGGCCCGCATGCCGAACTTGGGCAACAGGCGGGCAATATATTCTCCATCGCTGCTTTGGCTGATGAGCGGGGCGATCTTTTGGCCTTTGTAGGGATAGAGCAAGAACAATTGCTGGTTGTGCCACACCGCGTAAATATAATTTTTTCCGTCTTTTTCCAATTGTAAAAATTCGTCGGTTTTAAACCAGTAAATGCGCGTCGTCCAGCCCAAAAACACCGTGTACCAATAGGCCAAGGCGGAACCCAATGCGTGTTTGAATGAATAAGTTTTGCTTTTTGCGGCGGACATTATTTTTTTCCTTTTCGTTTTTTCTTCTGCCACGGAACAATAAATGCGGCCGTGGCCTGAGGCTGCAACGCGCCGTTCTGCCAGCAGACGTCTATTTTTTCCGCTTGAACGCGTTTGAGCACTTCCGGCAGAATCTTTGCGGCTTGCGCCGCTTCCGTGCGGGCGGCTTCTTTAAAAAGTTTCGGCTCCGGAGCAAGACCCAATTTGGGAATATAGAGGAACTGCGGCTCCAATGTTTCGCATTCTTCTTTCTCCGCTTGTTCTTTTACCAGGTCCGTCACAAACAGACATGCCGTACGTAAAAATTCAAATAAAACGGTTTGCGCCGCCAAGCACTTGGCGGGGGGAAAGTCTTCGGCCCAGCGGGTGCATTGGGGGCCCAGGGTGACCACGCACGCGCTGAACATTCCCTCGGCGGATAGCGTTTCCCCGCCCACGTCCCATAGAACGTTTTCGTTGAGTTCATACACCGTGCCCGGGTCAATCTGCGAGGCCGTTTCTTTCAGAAATTTGGCCAAAGCGATTTCTCCGTCCAATCCCGCCGGAGCCAAATCCAGCCCCAGACGCAAGATTTTCCGTGTGATTTCTTTTTGGCGCGTGCTGATTTTAAAACGTTTGATTTTTCTCATGTCCGCTTCGCTCTTTTGTATAAATTCCCCGGGAGAAATTTGCAGAAAAGAACGCTTTTATGCAGAAGCCGGGCGCGTTTTACACGCGCCCGGCCGTAAAACTATTTTCTGTTCCTGCGGCTTTTGCGTACGGATTTTTTGACGGGAGAGGAGGTCGTCTTGACGACGGTTTCCGTTTCCGTCACCGTTTCTTTGACGATTTCCTTTTTCACCGCCGCTTTGCGTACGGGAGCGGCTTTGGCTTCTTTAGGCAGCTCTTCCATGGCGCCCCGGGTCCAGACGTACACCAGCGGGGTCGTCAAAGCCACGGTGGTGTAGAAACCGCAAATGCAGCCCACCAACATGGCAAAGGAGAAAGAGTTCAGCGCTTCTCCACCGAAGAAATACAGCACGAACAGCGCGCCGACCACCGTCACGGACGTAATCACTGTGCGGGAAAGCGTCTCGTTGATAGAGAGGTTAATCAGCTGTCCCAGCGTGGCGCGAGGATTGAGGCGCATATTTTCGCGGATGCGGTCAAAAATGACGATGGTGTCGTTAATAGAGAAACCCGCCACCGTCAGGAATGCCGCCACCACCACCAAGTCCACTTCTCTCTGGGTGATGGCAAAGGCCACCGCCATGACGAACAAATCGTGGAACAGCGCGATGACGCCGGACGTGCCCCACAAGATGTTGTTAAAGCGGAAGGCCACATAAATGATGATGAACACCAGCGAGAGGATAATGGCCCACGCCGCGCGTTCGGTCATATCCTGGCCCACGCTGGGGCCCACGAAGTTGGTTTGCTGCACCACATAGGGCACTTTGAGCGTGTCCAACGCTTTGACGATGCGTTCCTGCACTTCGTTTACGTTGCCTTCCGTGCCTTTTTCGCGCACGGCGTAGGTGTTGTCTCCGTAGGTCTGCAGGTCGGAATTATAACCCGTTTCCGTCAGAGCGGATCGGATTTGGGCCATATCTACTTTTTGTTCAAATTTTACCTGCACCATGGTGCCGCCGGTAAAATCAATGCCCATGTTCAGCCCGCGCGTGGCAAACAAATAAATGCCCGCCAAGAAAATCAAGGCCGAAATGGTGAAATATACTTTCCTGTATTTGAGGAAATCAATGTTGGTTTTAGGGAAAAAGGTCATCATAAGCTGATCTCCTTGGGGTTGGAAGTAAGCATCAGCTCATACATGGCGCGCGTGACGAACACGGCCGTGAACAAGCTGACCACCAAACCGATAATCAACGTGACGGCAAAGCCCTTTACCGGGCCGGTGCCGAACTGCATCAGACAGAAACCCACGATGATGGTGGTAATGTTGGAGTCAAAAATGGCCGACCAGGCTTTTTCATACCCCAGCTGGATAATGGTGGGGATGGGCTTGCCCAGCAGTTTTTCTTCTCTCATACGCTCGATAATCAGCACGTTGGCGTCAATGGCCATAGCCAAGGACAAGATGATACCCGCGATGCCGGGCACCGTCAGCGTGGCGGAGAAGTAGCTCATAATGGCCATCATCAAAATCAAGTTCAGTATCAGTGCCACATCGGCGATGAAGCCCGCCCATTTGTAGTAAATGAGCATGAAAACCAAAATGCCGATCAGAGCGTACAAAGACGCGCTGAGACCGGATTTAATGGAGTCTTCGCCCAACGTGGGGCCGATGGTTTTCTTTTCAATGACGCGCACGGGAGCGGGCAGCGCACCGGCTTTGAGCACGATGGTAAGCTGTTTGGCTTCGTCCAACGTGAAATTGCCGGAGATGCGCCCGTCTTTGGAAATGCGGCTGCGGACCGTGGGAGCGGACTGAATGGTGTTGTCCAGCACGATGGCCAGGTCCTTGTTGATGTTGTTGCCCGTCAGATTGCCGAATTTTTTGGCCCCTTCGGGGTTGAAAGTGAAGGAAACCTCGGGATAGCCGTTTTCGCCGTACATGGTCAAGCGGGCGTTTTCTAAATCGGCGCCCGTCACTTTAGCCACTTTGTCCACCAAGCTGTAGCCGCCGTCTTTGGTGCGGAAGATGGTATATTCTTCTGGCAGCAATTTGGCGATTTCCGGTTTGAGCAGTCCGTCTTGGTCAAAGGGTTCGTCCATGCTTTCCAATTTGGCGATGGCTTTTTCCGCCGCGGAGGTGTCTTTCTTGACGATGTGGAACTCCAGCATGGCGGTTTTGCCGATTAAGGCTTCCGCCGCGGCCGGGTTGGCCACGCCGGGCAGCTGCACCAAAATCCATTTTTCGCCCTGGCGGGTAATGATGGTTTCGCCCACGCCGTATTGGTCAATGCGGTTGCGGATGATTTCAATGGCGCGCGCCATGGCTTCGTTGAGCGGCTCGCGGTTGTCCAGTTTGGATACGTCCAGCTCCAGCAGCAGGCTGCTGCCGCCGCGCAAGTCCAGCCCCAGGTTCAGCATACGTTCGGGGCGTTGGCCCAACGCTTCCAATTTGACGCGTTCGGCGTTGGGTTTGGAATACCAGCGGTAATTGGGCCAAATCAACGCCAAAGAACCCAACAAGACGATGATAATGGCGATCCACTTTACGGCTAAAGGTTTAGACATCAGTTGTTTCCTCCTGTGGTCTCGGGCGCGTTGTTTAGAAAGCCCACAATGCCCGATTTCAAAACGGTCAGTTTGACGCCTTCAGCGACCTTGACTTCTACGGCTTTGTCTTTAAATCCCGCCACCGTACCGACGATGCCGCCGGGAAGGACCACCGCGTCCCCTTTCTGCAGGGCGTCCACCTTAGCCTGTCTTTCCAACTCGCGTTTTTTTTGGCTGCGCCCCGAGAACAGAACGAAAATAAACATGGCGGCTATCAGGAGCATCCAAAAAAGGCCCACTCCGCCGCCCGCTTGCGCTGTATTCATGCT
>CAMGSK010000118.1 GCA_946061795.1 uncultured Elusimicrobium sp. | reverse complement strand
GGGCTTCCTGTGCGTCTTCGGCCTTTTGGAACAAAGACGCCAACGCCAAACTGGCCGACAAATCATCCGGATGTTTGGCCAGCACCTCTTCCAAGAGTTCTTTGGATTTGATGTCGTTGCCCGTCAAGGTAAAATACCGGGCCAGCAGAATGGCCCCGTTGGTGTCCTGCGGATATTTTTGAACGTAAGCTTCCAGCCGCTCGCGCAATTTTTTCAGCGCGGAACGGGAAGAGCCCTGCAGATTTTGTATTTGGTCATAATACTTCTGCAGTTCTTTGGCCTGCGCCAAAACGGAAGGAACTTCTTCCTCTTTATCGTAAAGCTTAGACAGACTTCTCAACAAAGATTTGTCCAGCGTGTCTATTTCCAGCGCGTTTTTATAAATCGTCTTGGCGTATTCTTTTTCTCCCCGCTTCAAATACACCGCACCCACCGAATGCCACAGGCCGGTATTATACGGGAACAGTTTTAATCCCCGCTCCAACAGCGTCATGGTATCGCCTTCGGCGTAAATCACGTCGGCTTTCACCAATTGGGCCAACATGTCATACGCTTCCAAATTAAACGGGTCCAGCCTCAGCGTTTCGCGCAAATAACGCACCGCCTTGGCATTATCCCGCGTTCCCAGCGCGGCCAGCGCGGCGTGGTAATACACCTGATCGTAATAAGCGGAGGCGGACAGCGTCTTTTCAAACGCGGCCAAAGATTCTTCATATTTCCCGTCGGCCAACAACAAATTTCCCAACGCATACCCCGCCTCCGTGTTGGCGCGGTAAAGATTCAGAGCGGAAGCCAAATCCTCCCGGGCCCCTGCGGCATTTTTTCCCGCCAGACGTTTCTGCGCGCGGAAAGACAAAAACTGACTGCCCAAAGACGCGCCCTGCCACAGCACGACAAACACGCATCCGGCCAATATCGCCAGTGCGACGGTTTTGGTGACGGGGTTGGCCGTAATTTCCACGTTGCGTTCTTCCCGGCCCACGCCGCTGACTTCCGCCCCGACGAGCCACCAAAAAATAAACGCCGGCACCACCGTATGCAGGGAAATATTAAGCATATTATCGGCCAGCATGGCCAAAATACCGCAGAAAATGGCCTGAAGAAGCTGTTTTTTGTCCCCCTCTTTTTTCCGGGCGGCGAAATCATGCACTTCCAGAAACAGCACCATAAACATGAACAAAAACAATCCTGCTCCCACAATGCCGCCTTGCGCCAGCTGAAAAAACACTTCATTGTGCGGAGAATTGGTGACGGTTTTCAGCTCCCGCAAATTGGGATGACGCAGCAGCGTTTGCGGCTGGGTTCGGGCAAAGGCCGTCTGGAAATTGCCCAATCCGGCGCCCATAACGGGGCGGTTTAAGAAAATTTCTTTGGACACATCCCACATAAACAAACGCTGGTGCAAGGAAGGAAAGATTTTTTCCCGCTGGATATTCAGGGTAAAAGAAGCGGGCGTAATTTGCGCTGTTTCGCTCACGCGCCGGACGATGGCTTCGCGGGTGCTTTGCACAAATACGGGCAAATAAGTGACCGCCACCCCCAACACCACCAGCCAAAACACGCGGGCTTTGCGCTTCCAAATCAGCGCGCGCAGGGTGCCGAACATCCACATCATCAGCAGTCCCGCGCCGGCCGCCAGCCAGCAGGAACGGCACAAACCAAAGGACAAATAAAACAAATACACCAAGACTAAAAAACCATATACGCATACGTCTTTGCGGCTTTCCGCACGCATATAATATACCAGCAGCGCGGGAAGCAGCATGACCACGAAAGAGGACAAAAAGTTCGGATTGCCGAACGTGGAGAACGCGCGGCTGGCAAACTGCTGCATATCAAACGGCCACAACACGTCCAGACCAAAACTTTGAAACACCCCGTACATGCAGGCCAATGCGCAGGCTACGAAACTCAGCGCCAATACGTTTTCCTGCGTCAGCTTGCGCAGCACCCGCATCCCCAGCCAAATGCCCACGCCCCACAGCACCAAGCCGTATGCGTCAAACACATGGGCAAAAAATCCGTCTCCGGACAGCTGCGTCTTCAGCTGCGGCAGCAAAAACCACAACGCCCCCCATGCGATGAAAAGCAAAATGTAATTGGTTTTGCTTTCAATCACGCCGCTGAACACGACGTTTTTGCTGATGACATACGCCCCCAGCGCCACCACCAGCAACAGCGCGCCGAAATCCAACAAATTATAAAACAAGGTTTGCCGCATATATTGCGGCGCGGCGGAAACGGCGGAAAGCCAGCTGACCGCGCAGGCCAGCACGTACATCAAAAAAGCCAAATCAAAAAACGTACGCGTAAAATTAATGTGTCCTGCGCGCAAAAAACGCAGGGCCGACGCGCCGTACATGGCCGCCAGCAGCCCGTACAACAGCGCGGTTTGGGCGGAAAACGGATTGGCGGTCAAATCGGTAAAAAACATCAGCGGCACCGCCAAAAAAGCGGCGGAAAGCAGCACTCGCATGATTTTAATGTATTTTCCTTCGGAAGCGGTTTTTGTCAGCTGAAGCATAAATCTTATTCCCCACATTCGTCCGCAGCGGGCCGCGGAAGACCGCGCGGCGTGTTTATTCCGGCACTTCGCCGATGATATATTGTAGTTTTTTTCTTGCCGGAGGCAAACTGTTTTTTTAATTAAGAAGGCGGACCCCGTGAATGGTCCGCCTTCTTTTGAGGTTAAACCAATTGTCCCGGAAAACCAAGACAAGAAGTTTAATCGCCTTTCAGCAAAACGAGCCTCCCGGCAGGGGAGGAAACCGCGTCCCGCGCCGAAAAACCGCGCGGGACGGACAGAAACGGAAAGGAAGAATTATTTTACGGAAGCTTCTTTCTTCAAGAAATCAAACACCTTGCGTTCGTTGAGCGTAGCCAAGATGTGTTCTTTGCGTTCTTCAAAGAACGCACGGATTTTCTTTTCGTCTTCTTTGGTTTTGGCGTTGGCGGTCAGGCTCTTGTCCAGCTCGGCCTGCCAGTCCGCTTCCGTCGCCTGCAGATTTTCTTTTTTGGCGATGGCGTGAATAATATAGCCTACGCGCAAATCTTTCTCCACCGTGGGGCGGATGCGTTCTTCAAAGCTTTTGCGCTGTTCGGCAGAAAGCTGCTCCGGCTTAAGCTGGGTGACGTTGCGCACAAAGTTGTTGAGAGAATTGTCCGTATATTCGTCCACCAGCGTTTGGGGCAAATCAAAATTATTCATTTTCACCAGATGATTTTCAATCTGGTTGACGAAATCCCGCGCGGAGTTTTCTTTGGCTTCGGCGTTAAGTCCTTCTTTCACGCGGGCTTTGAGCGCGTCCAAAGAATCAAATCCCATGTCTTTAGCGAAAGAATCGTCCAAGGCCGGCACGATTTTGTTTTTCACGTCGTCCACCGTCACGTGGAAAGAGAGGGTGTCTTCTCCTTCTTTGGTTTCAAAGTCTTTGCTTTCGCCTTTTTTCATTCCCATGATATTTTGGGCCAATTCGGGCATGGTCTGCGGAGCGGCCATGTCAATCAGTTCACTATCGGCGCTGAGTTTGTAATCGTCCGCACCGTTGCGTTTGCCTTTGTACTGCACGACGGCATACACTTTGTCGTCAATCGCGGTCCCTTCGGGAGCACTTTCCAAACGGGCGTTGGCCTGGCGGATGCGTTCCAACTGGGCGGTAATTTCTTCGTCCGTAGCTTCTTCGGCTTTTTTGGTGACGGGAATGCCTTTGTAATCTTTCACGTCAAATTCGGGGGCCACGTCCACCGCCAATTCAAAAGAAAAGGCTTTTCCGTCGGCGAATGTATTAAAATCGGCTTTGGTCAAAGACGGCACGGCCACGGGATTTAATTTGCTCTGTTCCAGCGCGGCGGAAATGGCGCTTTTAATGGCCAAATCCAAGGCGCGTTCCTTAATGTGACCGGAAAAATTTTGTTTGACCAAATCAAGAGGCACTTTGCCGGCGCGGAAACCCTGCATCTGCGCGCGGGACTGCACCTGCACGGCGGCGTTCTGGAACGCTTTGGAAATCAATTCGGGGGCCGCTTCCACGCTGAGACTCACGCGGCATCCTTCTTTGCTGAGTTGTTTGGTTTTCACTTCACCCGCAGCGGCGGTTTTGAAAATGGACATGATTTTGCTCCTTACTATATGAATAAAACTGGACGGAGAGGGACTTGAACCCTCAAGGGTCACCCCACACGCTCCTAAGGCGTGCGCGTCTGCCGATTCCGCCATCCGTCCTAATTATCGTTTAAAAGAAAGTGGGCCATGTGAGGCTCGAACTCACGACCTTACGCTTAAGAGGCGTCTGCTCTACCAGCTGAGCTAATGGCCCTAAACTAAGAAGATTATAGCAAAAAAAACGGCTGCGGGGCCAGAACGCCCCGGAATGGACCGTCTATTTAATTGAAATATTTTATCATATTTCCTCGTGGATGTGCAAAATGCGGCCCCGGCCCTCTACTCCGC